>JALRJD010000120.1 GCA_023255165.1 Porticoccaceae bacterium
TTATTTAGAAGCGGCTCAGGGCTGTTTATAAAAGACGCTCAGGGCTGTTTATTTAGAAGCCGCTCAGGGCTGTTTATACAAGCCGCTCAGGGCTGTTTATTTAGAAGCCGCTCACGGCTGTTACCTAGCGCAAATCACCAAGGTGTTTTGAGACCACTTTCAGGGTTGGCTTAAACAGCTTGGGGGTGCAGGCAATAATATGTCCGCTCTGCATAAATTGTTCGCCGCCATGAAAATCACTGACCATGCCGCCCGCTTCTCGCACCAGCAATGCACCAGCTGCGATATCCCAGGGCTTTAAATACATTTCCCAGTAAGCGTCCATCCGCCCGGCTGCAACATAGGCCAGGTCGAGTGCCGCTGCGCCCATGCGTCTGATGCCCGACGAGTTGTGAGCCAAGTCGTGCATGGTTTTCAGGTAGGCACCCATATGGTCGAAGGAAGGCGAGCTGAAAGGCACGCCGGTGGCGTAGAGTGCGCCGGCTTCGCTGGCGCGGCCGGATACGCGAATGCGGCGGCCATTAAGTTTGGCGCCATCGCCGCGGCTGGCGGTAAATTCTTCCTGTTTAAAGGGTTCGAGAATCACTGCGTGCTCAAGTTTGCCCTTGATCCGGCAGCCGATTGAAATTGCGACATGAGGAATGCCGCGAACAAAATTGGTGGTGCCATCCAGCGGATCGATAATCCACTCGACATCGCTGTTGGGATTGCCGCTAACGCCACTCTCTTCACAGAGGAAACGGTGGTCGGGATAAGCCTTTTGGATATGGTAAATAATGGTCTCTTCCGAACGTCTGTCGACTTCGGTGACAAAGTCGTGACGGCCTTTTTCATCGACCTTGACCAGGTCGAGGTTGTCGGCGGCCTTGACGATCATTTCGCCTGCGGCGCGCGCAGCACGCAGGGCAATATTAACCATAGGTTGCATGTAAATTATTCCAAGTGACTTAAAGAGCGCGCGCATTGTATCAGAAGTAATGTGCCAGAGAAGAGTGATTCTGCTACACTCGCCGCCGTTTTTTGGCCCCTGCAAAGGTGGCCATGCAGGTTTCCAAGAGGTGACAAGTGTCAATAACTGAGCGGCAGGCAAACATTCGTATCGTGTTGGTCAACACCACCCACCCGGGCAATATTGGTGGTGCGGCGCGGGCAATGAAAAATATGGGGTTGGCGGAATTGTATCTGGTGCAGCCTCGCGAATACCCCGCTCCCCGCGCGGTGTGGCGTGCAGCTGGCGCCCGCGATGTGTTGGCCAATGCAACCATTGTCGAATCGGTGGATGAAGCCATTGCCGACTGCGGGCTGGTGGTTGGAACCAGCGCCCGCGAGAGGCGTATTCCCTGGCCACTGTTAAACCCGCGGGAATGCGGTGAAAAAATCTATCTTGAGGCGGGCAGTCACAAGACCGCACTGCTGTTTGGGCGCGAAGATCGCGGCCTGACCAACGACGAGCTACAGAAGTGCCACTACCATGTGCATATTCCCTCAAACCCCGAATACAGTTCGCTGAATCTGGCGACGGCTGTGCAGGTGCTGGCCTATGAAGTTCGCATGGCCAGTCTTGTTGATCAGCAGGGCAACTTACCGCCTCTCACCGAATGGGATCAGCCCCCGGTCAACGCCGGTGATCTGGAATTTTTCCACGAGCATCTGGCCACCACCATGGCCGAGTTGAAGTTCTATGATCCGGAAAACCCGAAGCAGCTTTTAACCCGTATGCGCCGGTTATTTAACCGCGTGCGCATGGATGAAATGGAAGTTTCCATCCTCCGTGGTCTGTTGTCAGCGGTGCAGCGTACAATCCACAAATAACGCCGCAGGCTCTTAATTATTAACGCCGCAGGCTCTTGGCTACTAACGCCGCAGGCGCCTCCAGCACTCGGGCTTTGGTCAAAAAACAAAGGTTGTAGTTGCTGTTTAATCGCCTTGTATTTACTTGACTAAAATAGTCGGGTATTAGATAATCCCGCCAAACACGGGTTGACTGTTTTAAACAGGTATCTTTTATGCGGCTGACAACCAAAGGACGCTATGCGGTAACGGCGATGCTGGATCTCACCATCCATGCCGATGAAAAGCCGGTGTCGCTGTCTGACATCTCTCAACGCCAATCCATCTCTCTGTCCTATCTTGAGCAACTGTTCTCAAGACTGCGTCAATCGGGACTGGTATCCAGCGTGCGTGGCCCCGGTGGCGGTTATCGCCTTGGCCGACCTGGCGAGAGTATTTTTATCGCGCAGATTATTGACGCGGTGAATGAATCAGTTGATACCACCAGTTGTCAGGGTAAAGGTGACTGCCAGGGTGGCGAGATCTGTCTGACCCACTCATTGTGGGATCAGCTCAGTCACGAGATACACAGCTTTTTAAATGCGATATCACTGGCCGATCTGGTGGCCCGTCGCGATGTGAAAAGCATCGCTCAGCGTCAGGTTGAGCAGCTGTTAATTTTAAATGAAAGCCCGCGGGCCAACGCCTGCTAAAACTGGAGTAATAAATGAGCCTTCCAATCTATCTCGACTATGCTGCAACCACTCCGGTTGATCCAGCGGTTGCCGACAAAATGATGCAGTTTCTGACACCGACTGGCCATTTTGGCAATCCGGCGTCGCGCTCCCATGTATTCGGTTGGGAAGCTGAAGCCGCCGTGGAAGATGCCCGCGAGCAGGTCGCCAAGGTAATTGGCGCCGACCCACGGGAAATTGTCTGGACCTCTGGCGCCACCGAAGCCAACAATCTGGCTATCAAAGGCTGCGCGCACTTTAATCAGCGCAAGGGCAAGCACATTATTACGTCGCGCATCGAACACAAAGCGGTGCTCGATACCTGCCGCCAGCTTGAGCGCGAAGGTTTTGAAGTTACCTATCTGGACCCGGATTCCGAGGGGCTGATACAACCACAGGCTGTCGCCGACGCGATCCGCGAAGACACCACTGTGGTCTCGATCATGCACGTCAACAACGAGATCGGCACCCTCAATGATATTGCCGCTATCGGTGAAATCTGTCGCGAGAGAAAGGTTTTCTTCCACGTCGATTCAGCCCAGAGTGCCGGCAAAACGCCAATTGATGTCGAAGCGATGAAAGTTGATTTGATGTCATTCTCGGCACACAAAATCTATGGCCCCAAAGGGATCGGCGCGCTCTATGTTCGCCGCAAGCCGCGGGTGCGTATCGAAGCACAGATGCACGGCGGTGGCCACGAGCGCGGCATGCGTTCGGGCACGCTGCCAACTCACCAGATTGTTGCCATGGGCGAGGCGTTTCGCATTGCCGGCGAGCTCTATGATCAAGAGTCAGCGCGTATCGAAAAGCTGCGTCAGCGACTCTGGGACGGCGTATCGGATATGGAAGAGGTTTATCTGAATGGCTCGCCAACCCACCATGTTCCGGGCATTGTCAATATCAGTTTTGCCTTTGTTGAAGGTGAGTCGTTGATTATGGCGCTGCGCGATCTGGCGGTGTCCTCGGGTTCAGCCTGTACCTCGGCCAGTCTTGAGCCCTCCTATGTGCTGCGTGCACTGGGACTAAACGATGAAATGGCGCACAGCTCGATTCGATTCAGCATCGGCCGTTACACCACCGAACAGGATATAGATGACGCCATCGCCAAGGTGCGTCACGCGGTTGGCAAGCTGCGAGAGCTGTCACCGCTGTGGGATATGTTTAAAGATGGCGTCGATTTGAGCCAGGTGGAGTGGGCGGCCCATTAAAACTGTATTTCCATACTGGTTTTAAACCAAGGCCGTTTTTAATTTACAGAATTATTGATTAAGGAGTCATTGTTATGGCTTACAGCGAAAAAGTTATCGATCACTACGAAAATCCACGCAACGTTGGCAAGCTTGACGACAGCTCAAAAAATGTCGGTACCGGCATGGTCGGCGCGCCCGCCTGTGGCGACGTGATGCGTTTGCAAATCCAGGTTAATAGCGATGGCATTATCGAAGATGCCAAGTTTAAAACCTACGGCTGCGGTTCCGCTATCGCCTCCAGCTCGCTGCTCACCGAGTGGGTCAAGGGCAAGCATATCAACGAAGCCGAGGCGATCAAGAACACCGAGATCGCCGAAGAACTGGCGCTGCCGCCGGTCAAGATTCACTGCTCGGTGCTGGCGGAAGATGCGATTAAAGCCGCGGTCCGCAATATCCGCGAAAAGCAGGGGAGCTGATCGACAGGCATGGCTATCACGATGACACCAGCTGCCGAGCAGCATGTAATCAAGCACCTTGAGCATCGCGCCAAAGGCGTTGGTATTCGCCTCGGTGTGCGCACCACTGGTTGTTCTGGTCTCTCCTACGTGCTCGAGTTTGTCGACAGCGCTGAGCCTGAAGATCAGGTGTTTCAGTGTGGTGACGTCAAGCTGGTGATCGATCCGAAAAGTCTTGTCTACCTCGATGGCACCGAGCTGGACTATGTCAAAGAGGGTTTGAACGAGGGCTTCGAGTTTAAAAACCCCAATGTCAAGGACGAGTGCGGCTGTGGCGAGAGCTTCCACGTTTAGCGTGCGAAGCCCAGATTTTTTAGACCAGAGCTTTTTTCAGCGCTAACCACCGGGGCCGGTAGATTGGATTTATCCACAGAGTTACTTGCAACAGACAACTTCTTTCAACTTTTCTCCCTGCCGGCGGGATGGAAGATCGATCGCGCGCTGCTCGATTCCCGCTACCGCAAACTGCAACAGAACTTTCATCCCGACCGCTTTGCGACCAGGGGCGATGTTGAAAAACGTCTGGCCATGCAGACCACCTCACTGATCAATCAGGCCTACGACACCTTGAAGTCACCGCTCAAGCGCGCACAGTATCTGTTGCAGCTGGGGGGGGTCGACGCCAGTCAGGAAACCCATATCACCAGCGATGGTGCGTTTCTGATGCAGCAGATTGAATTTCGCGAAGCACTCGGCGAGCTGGAACAGAGCGCCGATCCGCTGGCTGCACTGGATGCCATGCGCGGCGATATACAGGGCCAATATCTGCAGTTGCAGAACGATTTTGAAGCACAGCATCTGGCCGCCGATTACAATGACGCCCTGAACACCGTGGCAAAAATGCAATTCTTTGCCAAGCTGCTGGATGAAATCGAGCAGCGCGAAGAAGAGTTAGAGGACCTTTAAACCGTGGCACTACTGCAAATTTCAGAACCGGGACAATCACCGCAACCGCACCAGCGCAAACATGCGGTGGGCATTGATCTCGGCACCACCAACTCCCTGGTCGCCGCGGTGCGCAGTGGCACCCCTGAGACACTGGCCGACGAGCAGGGCCGACACCTGCTGCCCTCCGTGGTGCACTATTTTAAAGATGGCGTCAGCTGCATAGGCTGCGAGGCCGCCGAGCATAATGTCAGCGACCCCCTGAATACACTCTCTTCAGTCAAGCGTCTGATGGGTCGCGGTCTCAATGATGTAAAAACCTTTGGCGATCAACTGCCCTATCAATTTGCCGCCGATGATGGCGGAATGCCAAAAATCGTAACTGCCGCCGGACTGGTCAGCCCGATTCAGGTATCGGCTGAGATTCTGCGCAAACTGGCCGGCCGCGCTGAAATTGCCCTGGGTGGCATGCTCGATGGCGCGGTGATTACGGTGCCAGCATACTTTGACGATGCCCAGCGTCAGGCGACCAAAGATGCCGCCACATTGGCCGGCATCAAAGTGCTGCGTCTGCTCAATGAACCGACTGCCGCGGCTATCGCCTACGGCCTCGATCAACGGGAAGACAGCACTATTGCGGTCTACGATCTCGGCGGCGGCACCTTTGATATCTCTATTTTACGACTCTCCCGCGGCGTGTTCGAAGTGCTCGCCACCGGCGGTGACTCGGCGCTGGGCGGCGACGACTTCGACCGCGTAATTGCCGAGTGGATTCGTCAACAGATTGGCTTGCCTGAATCCCTCGAACCTGTCGAGCAGCGAATCCTGCTTGAGACCGCCAAATCGGCGAAAGAAGAGCTGACTGACGAACAGTCGGTCGAGATTGAAGTGCTCGATTGGAATGGTGTGCTGACCCGGGATCAACTCAATACATTAATTGATCCACTGATCGACAAAACCCTGCGCGCGGCAAAAAAATCGCTGCGTGATGCCGGGCTTACCGCGGAGCAGGTCGATGAAGTGATTCTGGTCGGCGGCTCAACCCGCACCCCGCGGGTGCATGAAAAAGTTGGCCAGCAGTTTGATCGTCAGCCCCATTCCAATATCGACCCGGACCGGGTTGTGGCTATGGGCGCCGCCTTGCAGGCGGAAGTATTGGTCGGCAACAAGTCTGGCGACGATATGTTGCTGCTCGATGTGATCCCGCTGTCGCTGGGCATTGAGACCATGGGCGGCCTGATTGAAAAAATTATTCATCGCAATACCACCATCCCGGTTTCCCGGGCGCAGGAATTCACCACCTTTAAAGATGGCCAAACCGCCATGGCAATTCATATTCTTCAGGGCGAGCGCGAGCTGGCATCAGACTGCCGCTCGCTGGCGCGTTTTGAACTGCGCGATATTCCGCCGATGGTCGCCGGTGCGGCAAAGATTCGCGTCACCTATCAGGTCGATGCCGACGGCTTGCTCAGCGTCAATGCACGGGAAGTGATCAGCGGCGCAGAGTCGCATATTGAGGTCAAGCCATCCTATGGTCTCAATGAAAATGAAATTACCACTATGCTGCAGGACTCGTTTAGTCACGCTAAAGAGGATATGAAAGCTCGCGCACTGCGTGAGCAGCAGGTCGAGGCTGACCGCATGATCGAGGATCTGCGCGCAGCACTGCAAAAAGATGGCCGTGCGCTGCTCGACGAAAGCGAATATCAGTGTCTGCAAGTTGCCCTGCGAGAGCTGCAAGAGGTGCGTGACAACAGTGCTGAGCACCGCGTGTTGGCGCGGCAGATTGAATCAGTGGGCAAGGTCAGTGAAGAGTTTGCCGCACGCAGAATGGATGCCAGCATAAAAAGTGCGCTGGCTGGGCAGAGCCTTGATGATGTGGAGAGCAACCTGTAATGGCACGTATTGTCTTTTTACCCCACGAAGAAATTTGCCCCAAGGGAGCGGTGATCGAATCCGAGCCGGGCGAGAGCGTCTGCGAGGCGGCGCTGCGCAACGGCATTGAAATTGAGCACGCCTGTGAGATGTCATGCGCCTGCACCACCTGCCACGTGCATGTGCGCGAAGGTTTTGAGTTGCTGACCGAAGCCGATGAGCTGGAAGAGGATTATCTCGACAAGGCCTGGGGCGTTGACCCGGACTCGCGGCTTAGCTGTCAGGTGATTGCGGATGATGTTGATCTGGTGATTGAGATACCTAAATATACTATTAACATGGTCTCAGAAAAGCACTGAGACGAGGCCAATATGGCCTGGTAACATGGTCTCATAAAGGGTCTGAGACGAGGCCAATATGGCCTGGTAACATGGTCTCAGAAAAGCACTGAGACAGAGCGTTTTACGAAGCTGTTTCTGCTATATAACAAACAGCACAAAATGGAGTATTAGACTATGCTGAAGTGGACAGATATACACGACATTGCCATTGAGCTGGCGGATAACTATCCCGATGTTGACCCCCAGTATGTAAACTTTGTCGATCTGCGCACTTGGGTGCTGGGGCTTGAAGCGTTTTCCGATGATCCCGAGCGCTGCGGCGAAAAAATTCTCGAGGCTATTCAAATGGCCTGGATAGAAGAACTGGACTAGCAACCATTCAATCAACGCACAGGGAGTGAGAGTAGAGCAACGGATGGCAGACAGAGACAAACTCTACAAAAAAGTCCTCGACACCGCCCCATTCGGAACGCTGTTTTTTGCCTACGGTGTCTGCATTGACGCCAATACCAGAGCATTGCAAATTCTCAACTGCCAGCGCGGCGAAATTATTGGCGCCGCACTGGGCGACGACCCGGATCTTCAGGAGCAGCGCCCCCAGGCCGTTATGCAGCTGCGGCAGGTGATCGCAAAACTTCAGCATGACCAACTTCAGGATATTCTCTGGCGTTCGGACAATATTCTCGAGCAGGACGAAATTGTTGTCTCGATTGGCGCTGCCGCCGAGGTCGCTGGCAAGCCCACTAATCATGATGTGCTCTCCGTTACTCTCTATCCGTTGCCCTCGCTGGCCCGGATGGTGATGAAAGAGTTCTCCACCGTTCCGGTTGGCGAGCCGACACAATCCGATGCGGGCCAAGAGCAGCAAGACCAGGACCTTTCCAAACAACACCAGCCCAAAGAACACCAGTCCAAAGAGCACCAGTCCAAAGAGCACCAGCCAGCGCCAATCAGAGATAAAACCTC
>JALRJD010000208.1 GCA_023255165.1 Porticoccaceae bacterium
CTTTTGCTGTTAACCCTGGTTTTGATAATTGCCATATTGGTGCCTGCTCTTACGGTTAGCTGCTCTTGATTCCGCGCTCTCAGTTACGCGCTCTCAGTTACGCGCTCTCGATTACGCGCTCTCGGTTACGCGCTTTGCGAGAAAAGCTCTCGACCGATCAACATGCGTCGCACTTCCGAGGTGCCGGCGCCGATTTCATAGAGTTTGGCATCGCGCAACAGACGCCCGGTCGGGTACTCGTTGGTGTAGCCGTTACCGCCCAGCGCCTGGATCGCTTGCAGCGCCATCTGGGTGGCTTTTTCCGCGGTAAACAGAATCACTGCTGCGGCATCCTTGCGCGAGTCCTGGTTGAGATCACAGGCTCGCGCGACCGCATAAAGATAGGCACGCGAGGCATTCAGGTCGGCGTACATATCCGCGATTTTTCCCTGCATTAACTGGAATTCACCGATCGCCTGACCGAACTGATTGCGCGTCTGAATATAGGGCAGCACCACATCGAGGCAGGCTTGCATAATGCCTACCGGGCCGCCGGATAAAACCGTGCGCTCAAAGTCGAGGCCTGACATCAGCACTGCGACGCCACGGCCTTCGCCACCCAGAATATTGTCCGCGGGCACTTCACAATCCTGAAATACCAGTTCGCATGTGTTGGAGCCGCGCATACCCAGCTTGTCGAGTTTTTGATGACGGGAGAAACCGGGGAAATCTCGCTCGACAATAAAGGCGGTGATACCTTTGGAGCCGGCGCTGGTGTCAGTTTTGGCATAGATAATATACGTGTGGGCATCGGGACCGTTGGTGATCCACATTTTGTTGCCATTGAGCAGATATTTGTCGCCCTGTTTTTTGGCGCTGAGTTTCATGCTCACCACATCGGACCCGGCATTGGGTTCAGACATAGCCAGTGCGCCAATATGTTCGCCGGAACAGAGCTTGGGCAGATATTTTTGCTTTTGCGCTTCGCTGCCATTTTTAAATAGTTGGTTAACGCAGAGATTGGAGTGAGCGCCGTAGGAGAGACCTACCGACGCCGAGGCCCTGGAGATCTCTTCCATGGCCACGCAGTGGGCCAGATAACCCATGCCCGAGCCGCCATATTCTTCGCTGACGGTAATGCCGAGCAGACCGAGGTCGCCAAATTTGCGCCACAGGTCCATCGGAAATTCGTTGCTCTGGTCAATCTCGGCTGCGCGCGGGGCGATTTCCGCCTGGGCAAACTGAAACACGGTGTCGCGCAACATATCGATTTCAGCGCCGAGATTAAAATTCAGACTGGGGTAGCTGGTATTCATAAATTATTGTTTTCCGTTGATTTTCCGCTAGTTTTAAGTGCTTCGATGCAGTCCGCCTCGGCCCGGTTGAGGTCTTTGATCAGTTTGCTGATGTCGTCGAGCTGTTGGTTGAGTTTGATGCGCTGCAGCTGGATGGCGTCGATCAGTTTTTTCAGCTGGTCGACATTGGTTTTGCCCGGCTCATACATCTCGATAATGTCGCGCGAGTCTTCAAGCGAGAGCCCGAGTCGTTTGCCGCGCAGGATCAGCCGCAGCCGAGTGCGATCCGCGGGGCTATAGACGCGGGTCTGGCCGCGGCGGGCAGGGTTGAGTAACCCCATATCTTCATAGTGGCGAATGGTGCGGGTGGTCACCTCAAACTCTTTGGAGAGTTGCGAGATGCTGTATTCGGTGCTGCTGGTTGTGTTACTGGTTGCGTGAGTATCTTGCGCCATGGTGCATCCGAGTGTGCGGTTTGGTGGCGGCAAGTATAATTTTTATCTAACGTTTACGTCAACGTAATCTTGTGAGCGAGAAGCGAGAAGCGAGACGCGAGAAGCGAGACGCGAGAAGCGAGAAGCGAGAAGCGAGA
>JALRJD010000003.1 GCA_023255165.1 Porticoccaceae bacterium
GTGGACGCCAACCAGACAGCAGCCGTGATTATTATGAGCGACAAGACAACAGCCCTGAGCCCGAGATCAACAGCCCTGAGCTCGACATCAACAGCCCTGAGCAAAAGAACAACAGCCCAATGGCAACAGATGGATGCACAGCGACACCTGCACCCCTTTACCGATTTCAACGAATACGCATCCAAACCCGGACGGATTATCAACCGCGCCGAGCATATCTATATCTACGACACAGATAACAACCAGATACTCGACGGCATGTCCGGGCTCTGGTGTTGCAGCCTCGGCTACAGCCAGCCGGCGATTGCCGAAGCGGTCAACCGCCAGTTTCAGCAGTTGCCCTACTACAACAATTTTTTCCAGTGCAGCAACGCCCCGGCGGTCGAGCTGGCTGAGCGTCTGGTGGATCTGGCCCCGGACAACTTTACCCATGTCTTCTTCACCAACTCGGGCTCCGAGGCCAACGACACCAATATTCGCCTGGTGCGCCGCTACTGGGATCTGCAAGACAAGCCCAACAAGCGCATTATCCTGTCGCGTAAAAATGCCTATCACGGCAGCACCATCGCCTCGGCCAGCCTCGGGGGTTTTGACTTTGTTCACAGGCAGTTCGAAACCCTGCCCTATATTGAACATATCGTCGATCCAAACTGGTTTGTTAATGGCGGCGATCTCAGCCCCGAAGAATTTGGTCTGCAGGCCGCTCGCGCGCTGGAGCAGAAAATTGATGAGCTCGGCGAAGAGAATATTGCCGCCTTTATTGCCGAGCCGATTCAGGGCGCCGGTGGGGTTATTGTGCCGCCCGACAGCTACTGGCCAGAGGTCAGCCGTATTTTAAAAGCCCGGGATATTCTGTTTATCAGCGATGAAGTGATCTGTGGTTTTGGTCGCACCGGTCAGCTGTTTGGCTTTCAGACTCTCAACACCGAGCCCGACCTGATCACCTTTGCCAAGGCGGTAACCAATGGTTTTCAGCCCCTCGGCGGGGTTCTGGTCAGCGACAAGGTGGCCAGTGTGATTACCGCCAAGGGCGGAGAATTTGGTCACGGCTTTACCTATTCCGGCCACCCGATCGCCTGTGCCGCAGCGATGGCGACACTGGATATTATGCAGAGTGAAAATATCTTCCAGACTGTGCGCGAGTACAGTGCGCCCTATATGCAAAAACGCTGGGCCGAGCTCGGCGACCACCCGATTGTCGGCCATACCCGCGGGCTGGGCATGTTTGCCTCAATGGAGCTGGTGCGCGACAAGCAGACTCGCGAACGGTTGGCGCCGGATCAGGTTTCCGGTGGCATCTGCCGCGACCTATCGATTCGCAATGGTCTGGTGATGCGCGCCGTGGGCGACTCGATGATTATTTCGCCGCCGCTGATCTGCAGCCATGAAGAAATTGATCTGCTGATTGAACGGGCAACCAAGGCCCTGGATCAAACCGCCGAACATTTTGGTCTTTAACCGGGCTGTTTATTGACCTCAGTGCGCCTCCCGAGGCTTGTCTAAAATCGACGATAT
>JALRJD010000094.1 GCA_023255165.1 Porticoccaceae bacterium
ATCGACGTTTAATTAAGACTCGAACCTCGCTGGTTCGGGGGTTTGAGCGTCTCTGTGTGATAATCAGTGCAGCGGTACGCCAAACGAGTAGCTTAAGACCCAGTCGATATTATCGTTCACTGAATCTCGGCGGTTTCTGGTGGCATTCCAATATGAGGCGATTGAAATAGTTGAGCTTTCCGACACATAAATGCTGATATCCAGGCTGCAATAGACCACATTACCAGAGCCCGTTCGCGGATCGGTGACCTGGTCGCCGAGGACGCAATTACCGCCAGCCGGAGTTCCGTCCACCACTGCCATAAAGTACCAGTCGCCGGTAATGGGCATATGGCTAGGTCCGACGCTGACGTATACCGCCAGATTGGTCAGTGTTACCCCTTGCCCCGCGCTGATGCTAACCAGGCTGTCTGAGCCTTCAACCATATCTGCTGTTGCATTGGGGCTGCCGTAAGCGGAGAAGGCGACTCCGTCAGCGCCTCGATAGTTTGCGGTGGTGCCACCATTCCAGGTGCAATTGGTCGATGGCACGCCGCTTAATCCAATCCAGTTAAGCTGAGTGGCGTTAGTCCAGTCGGCACAATTAAGTGTTTCGCGTCCTGGTTCGACGCCGCTATTTCCCTCAAGAGCCCAATAGGGTGTCTGGTGATGGAATACCATTTGTCCTTTGCTGTAGGCAACGGCGGCTGACCAAACACCGGCATAGGCGCTGCCGGTTGCGCCAGCGGCGCCGGTATCGCCTTTGGGTCCGGCATCTCCTTGAAGCCCCGTTTCACCCTGCGGCCCGGTTTCCCCTATTGCTCCAGCTTCTCCTTGCGGGCCTTGCTCTCCCTGAGGTCCTTCAGGTCCAGTTTCACCTTTTGGCCCTTGCTCTCCAGGCTCACCTTTTTCTCCCTGGGGGCCTTCAATCGTTTCAGTGGTAACAAGTGTTTGGGTACTAAGTTGGTCGACATAATCTTTAATGGCAGCTGGATCGCAGTTGCCACAATCCATTGGCAGATCTTTGGTCAGCGCGTCATCGCTAAAGCCAAATAATGAACGAAGGATAAGCACACCATCGGTGAGTGCATTGACATCGCCAGAGGCGTCAACATCTAAAATAGCGGTATCTGCCGGCCGTTGGGGTTCTGTTTGACTGAGGGCGAGTTGAGGATTTGTCAGAGCTGCAAAGAGCGAAAACAACAACACTGCATTGCGAAGTGGTTGTGCTACGCCGCTGTTACTGGATGCTCGAAGCATGGCGTTGGTTCCCCCAGCTGCTTTTTGGCTATCTGTTTTTACTTTGTTACTCTCATAGAGATAAATGAGGACGTCTATTCTTAACCTAGCAGCAATATTCATATATGTATAGTTTTTGTTAGAACAAATAAACTGGTATATAAGTCTTATTCGAATTACATAAAATATTTTTGTTGCGGATGTTGGATTTTTAAAATGACTAAACTATTGGAATTTTAGTTAAGTCCAAAGGATAGGAAATAGCCGAGGTTATAACTGATATGTAACGTCGCTGGCGCCAAAACAGTTTTATGACGATCCATTATGTAGCCAAAAGCGAGAGAGGGGATAAATGTTGCCAGCGCCCATAAGGGTGAGTGATTTACGAAATGACTGAGCATAAAAAGAATGCTGGTTAGTACATTGGCCAGCGAAACATGCCAAAAAACGTGACGTGATTTGCTATTCAGCCATCGCTGTATTGTGCCTCGAAATAGCAGCTCTTCGGCTATAGGGTAGAGCAGACAAACCGTTATTAAAGCGGTTAATTGTTCTGCGGCCCAGCTGATGTTGCCGGCACCAAGAAATAACCAGAACGGAATGGGGAAAGCCATTAACCCTATAAATACAGGGTCTTTGTGAAATTGGCCTATCGAGTTTTTGATAATAATCTATCCTTATAAGGTATCTAAAAACGTTATATAGCAAAACATCGGTTATCTTGATACCTAAAATAATCTATGCAATTATGAATCGACTGATGATTTTTTTAGACACAGTTTAGAGTAAAGACACTTTATTTAGCGGTTATATGGATGTTAATTTGAGACGGATTGTTATTCTATTTTGGTTGGCCACTGCTTTTTCTCAAGTTGCAGCCGGACAAACTCAATCTGTAAATAGTCTCTTTTTTCCCTCCGAAATCACCGTTGGCCAATCTGCAAAATTAACCCTCTCTTATAGTGTAACTGACCGCAAGCGTCTGCCTGGTCTGGGGTTGCGCATCCATTTTAACAGTGCCAGCCTGACTCTTGGCATGCCGGAACAACTGCTCAGTTCGGGAGCGGAAGGTTATCAGTTAAAGGATGATCAGGCCGATTACGACAATGATGCGACCACGGATAAATATCTTTTAATTGCCTGGGCGGTGCTGACAGCTGATGGTTGGCCGCAGACTGATTCTTTTCCCGTGGCGCTTGCCACTCTGCGATTTTTTGCCTCAGACAATTTTAATGGCAGCACGGTTAATTTTAGCGCGGCCTCTTTAGCCTATAAATACAGTCTTAATGCGCCAAGTACCTATCTCGCTTTAGCACCTCCTGACAGCGATGCGGACGGGTTACCCGATAGCTATGAAACCGATTATGGCCTCGACCCCAACGATGCGTCTGATGCCGACTCCGATCTGGATGGTGATGGCGCCAGCAATCTCGATGAGTTTCTGGTTGGTTCCGATCCAACCCGTGATGAGCTGGCTCCCGAGTTGATTATTCCCGATGATTTAACCATTGCGGCGACCGGCCATCTGACGGAAGTCAATTTTGGCCAGGCAACCGCTTTCGATAATAGCGATGGCCCGTTAGTTCCCATGGCCAATATGTCGAGCCCGTTGCCATCCGGGCTGCACCAGGTGGTTTGGTCAGTTGCGGACGCGGCGGGTAACTTTGCCAGCCAGACACAGATTATCAAAGTGCTGCCGCTGGCCGAGCTGACACCCTCCATGCTGGTGGCTGAGGGAAGTACACAGCAGGTAACGGTTATTTTAAGTGGTGAAGCACCAGCTTACCCTGTGACGATTCCCTTGCTGATTGACGGCACAGCCGGACCAATGGACTTTACGCTGGCAGATAACCAGCTAGTGATTAAGGAAGGAACGGTAGGTACGGTTGAGTTGAGCATTGCAATGGATTCGGATCCTGAGCCCGCAGAGACCATTATTTTCCGCCTTGGCGAGCCAGACAATGCAGTACTGGGCGCGGTCAGCGAAGACAGCGTGACGATCACCGAAGAAAATATTGCCCCCGAGTTAAAACTCACCGTTGAGCAGGATGGCCGTCAGGGCAGGTTGATTGTAGCGGATGGCGGACTGGTGCGAGTCACCGCCAGTTATAGCGATCCCAATCTGGAAGACAGCCTTGGTTTTAGTTGGGCACCCGAAGTTACGGATCTGCCTGGTGTCGAAATTGATGGTGACAGTCTGCTGATCGATCCCGCCCTGGTTGGGATTGAGGAAATCTCGGTTAGTGGCACAGTTACCGACAATGGCAATCCAATGTTAATCGCTACGCAAACAGCGCTTATGGAATTGCTGCCAACAGCGCCAGTTCTGGATACGACTGCAGACAGTGATGGCGACGGAATTGTCGATATCGATGAAGGCTTTGGCGACATAGACGATGATGGCATTGCCGACTATCTGGATAATCTCAATAACATCGAGGACAGCTATCTTTCGCCGGTGCAACCCGGCAGCAATGAATTTATGCAGTCCGAGGTGGGAACCGAAATCACCATTGGTGATGCGGTTTTTGAAATGGACAACAACGCGGTCGGCATGACGCAAGCGCAAATCAGTGAGTTGAGCTGCGACCCGGATAACGATTATCAATATTCAAGCGGACTGTTTGACTTTCGGGTCTCGGGAAAACAGCCCGGTTCATCCTATGAAATTGTTATTCCATTGGCGCAACCTATTCCCCAGCAGGCGGTGTTCCGAACCTGTGTTAACGAGAATATTGGCTGGCAGAATTTTATCGTCAATGCCTACAACTGGGTTGCCTCTGCCAAAGCTGTCAAGGGTGCCTGCCCGGAGCCGGGAAGTGACCTTTACACCGAGGGGCTGACGCCCGGCGATAGCTGCATTGAACTGTTTATTGAAGATGGCGGCCCGGATGATCTGGATGGTGTCGCCGATGGCACGGTCACTGACCCGAGCGGAATTGCCGTGCTGTTGCCTGTGGCTGATTCAGAACAACAGCCTCAGCAACCAGACCCTGCTGTGCAGTCAATAGATACGCCTGTTGTCGAAAAGTCTTCTTCCGGGGGTGGTTGCACCATTGGCAATGGCACCTCGCCAGATGGCTCATTGATGCTGTTACTGTTGCTGCTAGGCTTGAGGATAGTCCGAAAAGCTAATCAGAATTAGCTCTGCGGCCAATAGGCAAGATTTTCATGCCAAAAATCGACCACATATTCGACCCTGATTCTCAATAGCTCGCGATAGGCGGGAAGATCGCTCAGGTGAACCCAGCGGCATTCGATAATTCCCTCTTCGATCTGAGGAATGGTGTCGTCATCGCCACCGTTGTAGCGCATCATAAACCAGTGGGTTTTTTTCAAATATTTAATATTTTGGTGGCGCGTTGTATGCCAGGTCGAAACCAGCTTGCCCTCAATAGTCAGTCCTTTTATTGGCAGGCCGGTCTCTTCATTGACTTCACGGATAGCCGATTTTTCAAGGGACTTTCCCTCTTCAATCCGGCCCTTTGGCATATCCCATTTGCCGCGCTTAAACATCAATAGAATATGATTGTTGTCGTTGTAGACCAGACCGCCCGCAGACTCGATAATGGGTAAGTCGACGGTCTCCTTTAATGAATGTGTAGTGGTTTTAATAACCTATTGCTCCCCATTTAAATTGCGCTTATTGATCCAACTCGACAAACATTTTTTCCTGCTCTTTAAGCTCTTTTAACACGGCCAGCTGCTGCTGCGTCAAGCCGCGAAACTTGACGCCGCCTACTGATATGCTGTGGGTGGAGGTAACATCTTCCCCGGTCAGTGGTTCGAAATTACGCAGCCCAAAAGCACGCACCAGATAGAGCATGGAGGTTAGGCGTGCCTCTTTTTTAACGTTGGCGCTAATCACCACCCAGGGGGATTTGCTCGAAGAGGTGTGGTCGAGCATCTGCTCTTTATAATGTGTAAACACCTCCCACTTCTTCCGTGCGTGCAGGTCGTTATCGGAAAACTTCCAGTAGGTCAGCGGGCTGCTTAGGCGATTCTCAAAACGGAATAACTGTGTCTCCCGATCAATGGAGAGATAAAACTTGGCCAGAAAAAGTCCGTTGTCGATATGTTTGTGCTCCCACTTGAGGACCTTTTTCATAAAGCTTTTATAACGGTTTTCGGAACAGTAACCCATGGTTGGTTCAATCAACGCGCGGCTGTACCAGGAGCGATCAAAAAACACCATGCCGGTTTTTGGAAATTGCGACTCGTAGCGCTTAAACCAGTATTTGGATTCCGACTCGGAGGGCACACCGAGCGCGCAGACCTTGTAATAGGCGGGCATCAGGTTTTCGGTAAAGCGTTTGATGGTGGATCCCTTGCCCGCAGCATCCCGGCCTTCAAAGACCACGGCGAGACGCTTGCCATCTTTTACCAGCCGTTGCTGAATTTTCAGCAGCTCGACCTGCAGGCGACGCTTCTCATTTTGATACTGTTCTTCGGTGACTCCGGCGTAGGGGGTTTCAATAGATTTTATTTTTTTGAGTGGCATAGTTTCAGTGTAGTAGGAATCTTGCTGAAAAATGGAATCTATCAAGTGAAAAAGAATAATGGGACTTTTGTATGACTTTAGCGTGACAGTTTTATGACAGACATCTTAGTTATAAGTCTTGTGGCAAGCCCTGTTACAAGCTTTGATATTCAGGCTGTGATTTTATCTCTGCACGCTTTAGCGGATAGCCCCGGGTAATGCTGCTGGCGGCCCAGAGTCGCCCGGCAAGTTCGGCAACCGGGGTTTGCATACCAGTCAAAATCCAGTCGGCAATCCAGTCGACAATCTGGCCAGCCACATCGGGGTAGACAACCCTGCTCGAGGCTTGCTCTTGCAGCCATTGGGCAACAATCGTTGTGTCCAGCTCGGGCATGGTTTTGGCCAACCCAAGTTGTTCCAGTGCCTGCGCATTTGAAAGTTGTTCCATCTGTTTCAACACCGGTTTGACCAACAGTTTTTTGCCCAACTGTAATGCTTCGCTTGGCAACTCAAAACCGGCATTGCAGATCACGGCCCCGGCGCGGGCTAGATCCTGCTGGAAGCCCTTCCGCGAGGGTGAGCGGAAACTGAACTGGCCCATTTCACAATCAGATGCCTGCGGGTGATAGATCAAAAACTGCTTGTCATTAAAAGGTGCCAGCAGCTGTTGGATTTGTTCGAGACTCTCAAATGGCAGGTAGACCAGGCAGAGATCTTTTTCGCTTTCCAGTGGCGGCGTTGAAACCGGAGCAACTGGTGGTAGCAGCGGTTCATCAAAATGGTGCCAGTGCAAACCCAGAGCAACATCCGCCGGCGCCAGATTGTTCATCACCCAGCGGTGTAACGGTGAAGGGCAGAGCAGAGGAACATTGCGGTGGGTAAAGGCGTACTGATGGCCCAGGCCCAAAACCTTTATTCCGGCGCGGCGTCCGGCCCGTGCAGTAATGGGCTCGTAGTCTGTGATAACCAGGTCGTAATCGTCCACCAGCAACTGATCGCTATCACGAAACAATTGAAAAAGATTATTTTTGAGGATGGTTTTTGACCACAGCACTCTGCCCGCGGCGGTGGCAAAGGTAATCCCGCGTCTGACCTGAAAATCACCAAAGGGCTGCATATCAAACAGCTCATCCTGAGGGCGCCCGGAAAACAGGAAGTCGACCTGAATATCGGTTTTGGCGAAGGCTGCAGCCATGGCACGGGCGCGGGTGATATGGCCATTGCCGGTGGCCTGAACACCATAGAGTATTTTCATAACATCACCAGCATCGCTATCTGCGCACAACTAAACCCCAGCGTGGCGCCCGCGACAGTGTCGGACGGGAAATGTACCCCAAGGCAAACTCGGGACCAGCCAACCAGCGCCGCCCAGCCGTACACCAGCAAGCTGATACCGGAAAAGTATGCAGCCAGCACTGAGGCAACCAGAAACGCAGCGGAGGTGTGGCCGGAGGGGAAGCTGAACTGGTCTCCGGGAATAACCATGCCGCGAATATCGGGCAGGCAATCGGAAGGGCGGTTGCGTTTAAACCCTTTTTTCAATAGCTGGTAGGCGATGCGTTCCACAGCCAGCGCCACAACCAACGCCAGGCCATATTTAGGTGCCATTGGATCATCCGCGTAAAATAACGTTAGTGCCAACAGCGGGTAGAAGTAACCATCCGCGGTTTTGGAAATCAACCGCCCGAGCAGTGCCAGTTTGGCAAAAGTTTTTCGCCGCAACATCCAGCGCAGCGCCCTGGCATCCACAAGGCTCACCCGCTGTAATACTGAAGAATTGACTGTAGCCATGCCCACACTTTAAGCACTCTTTATGACATTCAGTTGACAGCTCAGCAGCACAGTTCACTCCTCTGTGCATAAACCCGTACAATGCCCGCTAGTATTTACCTGTTATAAAGAGAAGGCAGTAAAAATGATCGCAGGCAAAATCATCGCTGGTCTAATTGGTCTTTCAGCGGCGGGGCCCATCGGTGTGCTGATAGGTGTCTATGTGGGCCATCAGTTTGACAAAGGCCTTGGTGGCTTGCGTCCGATGTCGGCGCGGCAACAGGCGGAAACCAGAGAGGCATTTTTTGAGACGGTGTTTAGTCTGCTGGGTCATCTGGCCAAGGCGGATGGTCGGGTCTCGGAAGCAGAAATCTCTCACGCCGAAGCGCTGATGGGCAAGATGGGACTTAGTGGCGAGCACCGCAAGAAAGCCATTGCTCTTTTTAAAGCCGGTTCCCAGAGCGGTTTTTCCATTGACGCCATCATGGATAAATTTATGGCGGTCTGCGGGCGGCAGAATAATCTCAAGCGCTCGTTGCTTAATTATTTAATCGCGCTGGCGATAGCCGATGGCGAACTGCATCAGTCGGAGCAGGATGTGTTGCGCAAAGTAGCCGCTCGTCTTGGCTTCTCCGGTGCGCTGTTTGACCAGTTGATTGCGATGATTATGGCGCAATCGCAATTTAGGCAATCGGGCGCTGGCAGCGGTGGTTCCAGAGAGCCGACCTCAGCTGGCAAGCTCAAGGCGGCTTATGTTGCTCTGGGTGTAAAAGAGAGTTATTCGGATACGCAGATTAAGCGCGCCTACCGCAAACTGATCAGCGAAAATCATCCGGATAAGTTGATTGGGCAGGGCATGCCGGAAGATATGGTCAAGCTTGCCACCGAGAGAACCCAGGAGATTCAGGTCGCCTATGAACTGGTGGTAGCCAGCCGCAAATAAAAGCGCGTTGTTTATCAATAGTGCATTGACCTTGTATCGACCTCTACCTATAATGCGCGTCCTCTTCAGAGAGGGCGGTTTGACAAAAACCGTTGTGTCGGTGCGGGATGGAGCAGTCTGGTAGCTCGTCGGGCTCATAACCCGAAGGTCGTTGGTTCAAATCCAGCTCCCGCTACCAATTTAAGGTGGTAGTTTTTGCAAGAGTTTTGGAGTGACGGTATAAGCCCTCGGGCTCAACCTTCTATAAGCTCCGCGGGGAAGGTCGTTAAATTCCAGCTCCCGCTACCAATTTTCCCACCTCCTGGAGGTCGGAAAAAGGCGACACCAAGTAAGTTGATACTGTAGTGATGTTTTGCGTCTATGCTGGTATCAGCAAAGTGGAAAAAGGAGTTGTACCGGATGCGGTTCAACAGGTTCCACTACCAAAATTCGCGTCGGGTCCGGCGCAAATCGAGGAGCCCCATTTTGGGGCTTTTCTTTAGAATAAAAAAAATGGGCCTGTGGCCCATTTTTTGTTTGTCAGGAGATGTCATGGCGGTGGCCGACAGTACATTAAGAGCGTTACTGCAGCCTGTTGTAGAGGCGCTCGGGTGCGAGCTCTGGGGCATTGAATTGCAGACCGGCGGCAAGCGCAAGTTGTTGCGCATCTATATTGACCGCGAAGAAGGCATAGGCGTGGAAGACTGCGAGCGTGTCAGCCGTCAATCCAGCAGTGTGCTCGATGTTGAAGATGTTATAAATGGAGAGTACGTTTTGGAAGTGTCCTCTCCAGGTATGGACCGGCCGCTCTACGAGCTCAGCCAATACGAGCGCTATACAGGTGAAGATATCTCGCTCAAACTGCGCTTTCCCTATGATGGAAGACGTAATTTTAAAGGTCGTCTTGTCGGTGTTGATGGAGATGAGATTGTTTTGGTGGTGGCAGATACAGAATATCTGTTTCCGATTGAAGGAATTGACAAGGCAAATGTGGTGCCGAAATTCTAAGGCATGTGAGGTTTGAACAATGAGTAAAGAAATTTTAATGGTTGCTGAAGCCGTATCCAATGAAAAGGGTGTGGATCAGGAGATTATCTTCCAGGCGATTGAGCAGGCATTGGCGACAGCGACCAAAAAGCGCTATGAAGAGGGCGCCAATATTCGCGTTGTGATTGACCGTAAAACCGGCGACTACGAATCCTTCCGCTGGTGGGATGTTGTTGCCGACGACGAGATGGCGGAACTGGGCACCCAGTTCACCACTGAAGAAGCCCATGAAAAAGACCCTACGCTGGCCGTTGGCGATACCTTCGAAGAGAAGGTTGAGAATATCGCCTTTGGGCGTATTGCCGCGCAAACCGCCAAGCAGGTTATCGTGCAGAAAGTGCGCGACGCCGAGCGCGAGCTGATCGTCAACCGCTTCCGTCACCGTATTGGTGAGCTGCTTAACGGTACGGTTAAGAAAGTGACCCGCGACCATATTATTGTCGACTTTGGTGATAATGCCGAAGGTCTGCTGCCCCGCGAAGAGCTGGTTGGCCGCGAAATCTTCCGTATTAACGACCGCACCCGCGTTATTTTGACCAGCATTCGTGAAGAGACCCGTGGACCCCAGTTGCTGGTGTCGCGCGCCGCTCCGGAAATGCTGATTCAGCTGTTCCAGATCGAAGTGCCGGAAATTTCTGAAGGCATTATTGAAATCAAAGGCGCCGCCCGCGACCCAGGTCAGCGCGCCAAGATTGCCGTGAAGAGTAAAGATGCTCGCATCGACCCGGTCGGTGCCTGCGTTGGTATGCGTGGCGCCCGAGTTCAGGCGGTTTCCAACGATCTTGACGACGAACGAATTGATATTATCCTCTGGGATGACAACCCGGCACAGCTGGTTATTAACGCCATGGCGCCGGCAGAGGTCGAGTCGATTATTGTTGACGAAGACAGCCACTCAATGGATGTTGCCGTCAATGAAGAAAGCCTGGCGCAGGCGATTGGCAAGGGCGGCCAGAATGTTCGCCTGGCCGCTGAGCTGACCGGTTGGAACATCAATGTGATGACCCTTGATCAGGCCCAGGAAAAACAGCAGGAAGAGTCTTCAAGCTTTGTTGAAAGCCTGATGAATGCGCTGGATATTGATGAAGATGTCGCCATTGTTCTGGTTGAGGAAGGTTTCACCAGCATCGAAGAGGTGGCCTATGTGCCCCTCGAAGAAATGAGCGAGATCGAAGGCTTTGACGAAGAGATTGCCGAAGAACTGCGTGCTCGCGCTAAAGATGCCCTGTTGACCATGGCGCTGGCGAGCGAAGAGCAGCTGGCCAATGCCGCACCGGCGGAAGATCTGCTGGCGATGGAAGGTATGAATGATGCCCTGGCGGCAACGCTGGCGGGCAAAGGCATTATCACCATGGAAGACCTGGCCGAGCAGGCCGTTGATGATCTGATGGATATAGACGATATGGATGAAGAGACCGCAGCAGCATTGATTATGACTGCTCGCGCCCCCTGGTTTGCAGAACAGGGTGAATAATTAATCGGGGTGTAATAGAGGACAACCGATGGCTCAAGTTACAGTAAGTGAACTGGCAAAAACCGTAGGCGCATCTGTCGATCGTTTGCTTATGCAAATGAAAGAGGCAGGACTGCCGCATACGTCTGAAGATGCTTCAGTATCCGATGAAGAGAAACAAACTCTGCTGGCCTATTTAAAAGGTCTGCACGGAGAGAGTGCTCGCGAGCCGAAAAAGATCACCTTGCAGCGCAAGACGATCAGCACGCTGAAGTCGGGTAATCGCAAGACCGTTAATATTGAAGTGCGTAAAAAGCGCACCTACGTCAAGCGCAGCGATGAAGAGATTAAAGCCCAGGCCGACGCGGAAGCTGAAGAGCAGGCACGTCGCGAGCAGGCTGCTGCCGCGGCCCCGTCATTCTCGGTGGATGATGTCGAGCTGAAGCGCCAGGCAGCGACCGAAGCCCGCCGCAAAGCGGAAGAAGAGGCTCAGCTCCAGCAGCAGGAAAAAGCCAAGGCAGAGGAAGAGGCGCGCAAAGCGGCTGAAGCCATTGCTGAAGCTCAGGCGCAGGAAGCAAAAGCGCCGGGCAAGGCTGCACCTGCGGCGAAAGCAACGATTGCCGCCGAACCTGTACATGACAAAGGTCGCCGTCACGGCAAGCCGGTTGATGATGACGATGACAAGCTGGGCAAAAAAGTTAAAAAGCCTCTTGGTAAAGGTGGCAAAAAGAAGACCCGTCTTGAGATAGAAGAAGATGAAGCCGCGCGCAAGATTCCACGCCTGCGCTCCGGTATTCCCGCACCGCTGAAAATTGATAACAAACACACCTTCCAGAAGCCGACTGCAAAGAAAGTACTGGAAGTGCAGATTCCCGCCGAGATCTCGGTTGGCGAACTGTCGCAGAGAATGTTGACCAAATCCGGTGTGGTGGTTAAGCAGTTGATGAAGATGGGCGTGATGGCGTCAATCAACGAAGTTATCGATCAGGAAACTGCTTTCCTGGTTGTCGAAGAGCTGGGCCATAAACCGGTCGAAGAGCAGATTGAAAGTATTGAAGATCAGCTGGCCAGACAGTTTGAAGAGATCAAGAGCGAAGGGCAGGAAGAGCCGCGCGCGCCGATCGTCACTGTTATGGGCCACGTCGACCACGGTAAAACCTCGCTGCTCGATTACATCAGAAAATCCCGTGTTGCCTCGGGTGAAGCTGGCGGTATTACCCAGCATATCGGCGCCTATCACGTCGACACGCCTAAGGGCATGGTGACTTTCCTCGACACCCCGGGCCACGCCGCCTTTACGGCAATGCGTGCACGCGGTGCGCAGAGTACCGATGTGGTGATTCTGGTGGTTGCCGCCGACGACGGCGTGATGCCGCAAACCGAAGAGGCAATCCAGCACGCACGTGCCGCCGGTGTTCCGATCGTTATCGCCATCAACAAAATGGACAAAGAGGGCGCCGACCCCGAGCGCGTGACCAATGAGCTGGCTGCCAAAGATGTTATTCCGGAAGAGTGGGGCGGCGATACCCAGTTTGTTAAGGTTTCTGCTCATACTGGTGACGGCATCGATGAATTGCTGGAAGCTGTACTGCTGCAGGCCGAATTGCTTGAGCTGAAAGCGCCGGTCGATGTTCCCGCCCGCGGTGTGATTGTCGAATCCCGGGTTGATAAAGGCCGTGGTGTGGTTGCTACTGCACTGGTTCAGCAGGGCACTTTGCGCAAGGGCGACTTTATGTTGGCTGGCGAGAGTGTTGGCAAGATTCGCGCTATGACCGATGAAGCGAAAAGGCCGACCAATGAGGCCGGTCCTTCTATTCCAGTTGAAATTCTTGGTCTCGATGAAGCGCCCAACGCCGGTGACGAGTTCTTTGTGGTTGCCGATGAGCGCAAGGCCAAAGAGATTGCCGAACAGCGTCAGGCCAAAGCCCGCCAGGAGCGCATGTCGCGCCAGCAGGCCGCCAAGCTGGAAAATATGTTTACCGACATGGGTGCAGAGCAGGTCAACAAACTCAACCTGATTGTGAAGACCGATGTTCGCGGTTCACTGGAAGCGATCAACTCAGCACTGCACGACTTTGCCACCGCCGAAGTGGCTGTGGATATTGTTGCCTCCGGCGTCGGTGGTATAACCGAATCCGATATCAACCTGGCGCTGACCACCGGTGCGATTATCCTTGGCTTTAACGTTCGTGCCGGCAGTGCCGCACGCGTGCTGGCGGAAAAGGAAGAGGTTGAGGTGCGCTACTACAGCGTGATCTACAACCTGCTCGACGAAGTCAAACAAGCGCTGTCTGGTATGTTGGCGCCTGAAACTCGTGAAGAGATTGTCGGCATTGCCGAAGTTCGCGACGTCTTCCGCTCGCCCAAGTTTGGCGCTATTGCCGGCTGTATGGTGATCGAGGGTACTGTGTTCCGCAACAAGCCCATCCGCGTACTGCGCGACGATGTGGTGATCTACCAGGGTGAACTTGAGTCACTGCGTCGCTTTAAAGATGACGCACAGGAAGTTCGCAACGGTATGGAATGTGGTATCGGCGTAAAAGACTACAACGACGTCAAGCCCGGTGATCTGATCGAAGTCTTCGACGTCACTCAGGTGCAGCGCTCGCTGTAAAAGCAGACCACTATGCCAAGAGAATTTACTCGCGCAGAACGCGTATCAGATGCTGTCCAACAGGAGTTGGCGGCACTGATACGCAGCGAAGTTCGCGATCCGCGGGTCGGCATGGTCAATGTCACCGAAGTGCAAATCAGTCGTGATCTCGCCTATGGCAAAGTCTTTGTTTCCTTTGTCGGTGATCGCGATCAAAAGCAAATAGACGAAGCGATTGATGCCCTGAACGGCGCTTCCGGTTACCTGCGCAAACTGCTCGCTGCCAATATCAAACTGCGCATTGTTCCCAAGTTGAGCTTTATCTATGACGAGAGCGGCCGCCGTGGCCAGCACCTCTCGGCTCTGATTGACCTTGCCATGGCGACCAATAAATCCGTTGAGGACGCAGCCCATACGGGTGGCGAGGAAGAGTAAGTTTGGCTCGACGTCGCAACCGGGGTCGCCCGGTGAATGGAATTTTCCTGCTCGATAAACCTCTGGGGCTCTCCTCCAACAACGCCTTGCAGCGCGTTCGCTGGCTGTTTGATGCCAACAAAGCCGGCCACACCGGCAGCCTGGATCCTTTGGCCACTGGCGTGTTGCCAATCTGTCTTGGCGAAGCCACTAAATTCAGTCAGTTTTTGCTCGATGCCGAAAAGGGCTATCGCAGCACCTTTACCTTGGGTGTGCGCACCGAGAGTGGTGATTGCGATGGCGCAGAGGTCTCGCGCGTCGACGCGTCGGCAATTACGCTGCAGCAGATTGAACAGGCGGTTGAAACCTTTAAAGGCGATATCAAACAGATTCCGTCGATGTATTCGGCGCTAAAACACAATGGACAGCCGCTTTACAAGCTGGCCAGACAGGGTATCGAAGTCGAGCGCGAGGCCCGTGCGGTAACCATCTTTGACTATCAGATTCTCGATTTCAGACCAGGTGTTGTCGCCGAACTGGATGTGGAAGTGCGCTGCAGCAAAGGCACCTATATCCGCTCTCTGGCCGATGATCTGGGTCAGATGCTTGGCTGTGGCGCCCATGTCAGCGCCCTGCATCGCACGCTCGCCGGGCCATTCCACGAAAGTGAAACACTGAGTCTGTCTGCTCTGCAAGCGCTGCGCGAAAGCGGCGAGCCCGAGCAATTGGACCACCTGTTAAAACCGATGGATATCGCCGTTGCGGACCGTATGGCGGTGACATTGTCGGCTGATACCGCGGCTTATTTCCAACTCGGACAGCCGGTAATGTCCACGCAGGCCTTTCGTAATGGGCAAGAAGGCGATATAGTGCGCGTCTTTCGCGAAGGCGGAGCCTTTTTGGGTGTGGCCACGGTCACCGCAGAGGGCCAGATAGCCCCGAAAAGATTGGTTGTCGAAAGCCGATAAACCTGAAAATTGATATTTCGAGTAATACCAGAGAGTTTGATTTTGGCGTTGCTCACTAGGATGTCTGTAAATATGCGCGGACACCCTGAATTCCTTAAACCGCATATTGGAGAGTAAGAAAATGGCATTAAGTGCTGAAGAAAAAGCTGCAATCGTTGCTGAACACGGAACTGGCGAAAACGATACTGGTTCCCCTGAAGTACAGGTTGCACTGTTAACCGTAAACATCAACAAGCTGCAAGGCCACTTTGGCGATCACAAAAAAGATCACCATTCACGTCGCGGTCTGATTCGCATGGTAAACCAACGTCGCAAGTTGCTCGACTATTTGAAGGGCAAGGACGTGACTCGCTATACCACGTTGATCAAGAAGCTTGGTTTACGTCGATAAGTGTTCTCGATGCGGCTCCCCCCCAAAAGGCGGAGCCGCTCTGCTGTAACGAACACGTCAATTAATAGCCTGACTATTCTTCCATAGACCCGCTGATCGAGTTACTCATGCATACCCGCGCGGTATTTATGAGTAACCCGAGCAGCACAAATTGGGAAAATATGAAGGCGCTAAATGGTAAAAATACCAAGGTAATAAAATGACTCCTTTAATTAAAAAGTTTCAATACGGTAATCACACCGTCACTCTGGAAACTGGCCGCATCGCCCGTCAGGCAACCGGCGCAGTATTATGTTCAATCGACAACACCTCTGTGCTCTGCACAGTGGTTGGTGCGCGTGAAGCCAAAGCGGGAATGGATTTCTTCCCACTCGGCGTTCACTACATTGAGAAAGCCTATGCCGCGGGTAAAATCCCCGGTGGTTTCTTCAAGCGCGAAGGCCGTCCAAACGAGAAAGAGACACTCACCTCGCGTCTGATCGACCGTCCTATCCGTCCGCTTTTCCCCAACGGCTTTAAAAACGAAGTACAGGTTGTCTGTACTGTGATGTCGGCTGAGAAAAATATTGATCCGGATATCGCCGCCATGATCGGTACCTCCGCCGCGCTGTCTATTTCAGGCATTCCGTTTAACGGCCCTATTGGTGGCGCCCGTGTGGGTTACACCGATGAGCAAGGCTACCTGCTCAACCCAACTTACAGTGAACTCGCCGAGTCTTCGCTGGACATGGTTGTGGCTGGCACCAAAGACGCCGTGCTGATGGTTGAGTCCGAAGCCAGCGAACTGCCCGAAGACACCATGCTCGGTGCAGTATTGTTTGCCCACCAGGAAATGCAGGCGGTTATCAGCGTGATCGAAGAGCTGGCTGCGGAAGCGGGCAAGCCACGTTGGGATTGGCAGGCAGAAGCCGAGAATGTTGAGCTGAAATCAGCGCTGAAAGAGCTGGTTGGCGCCGAGCTGGATGCGGCGTATCAGACCGTTGACAAGCAAGAGCGTGTGGCTCTGGTCAATGCGCTGCGCGATCGCGCCACTGAGCAGTTGGCCGCGGAAGATGGCCCATCTGCTGAAGACATCAAAGACGCCTTCAAAAAGCTTGAGAAGCATATTGTTCGCGGTCGCATTATTCGTGGCGAGCCACGTATTGACGGTCGCGACACCAAAACCGTTCGCGCCATCGACGTTGAAGTGGGCATCCTGCCCAAGGTTCACGGTTCATCACTGTTTACCCGTGGTGAAACTCAGGCCATCGTTGCCGCTACGCTGGGTTCAACCCGCGATGCGCAGATGATCGATGCCCTCGAAGGCAAGCGCGATGATCCATTTATGCTGCACTACAACTTCCCTCCCTACTCAGTGGGCGAGGCTGGTCGTATTGGCTTTACCAGCCGTCGTGAAGTTGGCCACGGCCGTCTGGCGCGCCGCGGCATCAATGCTGTGCTGCCTTCTCCGGAAGAATTCCCGTACGCCATGCGTGTGGTTTCCGAGATCACTGAATCAAACGGCTCAAGTTCCATGGCCTCGGTTTGTGGTTCAAGCCTGGCACTGATGGACGCTGGTGTTCCACTGAAGGCGCCGGTTGCCGGTATTGCCATGGGTCTGGTTAAAGAAGACGCGGGCTTTGCGGTTCTTACCGACATCCTCGGCGACGAAGATCACCTCGGCGATATGGACTTTAAAGTTGCCGGTACCGCTGCTGGCGTGACTGCGCTGCAGATGGATATCAAGATCGAAGGTATCACTGAGCAGATTATGGAAATCGCTCTAGAAAAAGCAAAAGCTGCGCGTTTGACCATCCTTGAGCAAATGAATGCGGTTA
>JALRJD010000132.1 GCA_023255165.1 Porticoccaceae bacterium
GTCGACGTGCGCGTCGTCGTCGTCGTCGTCGTCGTCGACGTCGACCGCGTCGTCGTCGACCGCGTCGCGCGAGTTGCACCGCGAACACCGCGCGCGCGTCGCATCGTCATCGCCGGCGTCGCCGTCGTCGTCGTCGGCATCGTCGTCGTCGTCGTCGAGCACCAGAGGTATCTGCAACAGCGCTGCGATCGGTGCAACCGCGGTGTGGCCGCCGTTGAGGATTTTCACCTTGCGCTCACGGTAGGGCTGCAAGTCTTCGGTCAGCACAATATTGTGTTCGGCCAGTCCCGCCAGCCACTGTTCGAGAACCGGGCGACTGCGGGCGTTGCATTCGATCGCCA
Source organism: Porticoccaceae bacterium (assembly GCA_023255165.1). GTDB lineage: Bacteria > Pseudomonadota > Gammaproteobacteria > Pseudomonadales > Porticoccaceae > HTCC2207. Next base: position 342 of record JALRJD010000132.1, read on the forward strand.
GCAGATAATAGGTCTCGCATTCAATCAGCTCATTGTCGATATAGTCCGGCTTAGACTGCAGCGACGCCGGCTTGCCTGGCACTATTCTGTCAACCAGGGTATTCAGAAACAGGCAGTGATCATCGACCCAGGCGGCAAACGCGGGTGGCAGCTGCCAGCTGTCGGCGTAGCGCTGAACCAGCTGCTGCAGCTGGCTGCCGTTGTCGGCAATCAGTTCACAGCAGAGAATATTTAAACCGCGCTCGGCGGCGCCATCAAAGTGCTGCCAGCGGCGATACAAAAACTGGGTTAACTTGCCGGGAAAGCTCTGCGCCAGCACGCTGCTGTCGATGTCGCGCTGGTCGTAGACAATGCCTGCCTCGGTGCTGTTTGAGACCAGCCACTGCAGCTCGGGCAGATAGCTGAGTCGATTAAAGCCCTGTTCATCCTGATAGGGACTCAGCGCCACAACCTGCGACTGAATAATTCTGAAATCATTGACCACCGCGCCGTCGCGCAAGCCGCTGACATTGAGGGTAAAAAGACCATCCTGGGCATTGATCTGGTCGATTTGCTGTTCGTTTCCGGCACGCAATTTCACCGCGGCAATGCCCATTGGCTCGGCGCCCGGACGCTGATTTAGATCATCGAAAATCGCGTTGATAAAGCCTTTCAGGAATGCGCCGGTACCAAACTGTACCACTTTGATTGGCGCGCGCTCGGGGTTGCCAATCAAGGCATTGTTTAATAACGCCAACTCACTCGCCATGGGGTTTCCCTATGGTCGCCAGCAGGCCACCGTCAACATAGAGAATCTGGCCATTGACAAAATTACTCGCCGCGCCAGCCAGGTATATTGCCGCGCCCTGCAGATCCTCTGCATCACCCCAGCGCCCGGCCGGTGTGCGATCGATAATAAACTGGTTAAATGGATTGCCATCCACACGCACCGCCTCGGTCTGCGCGGTAGCGAAATAACCGGGGCCGATGCCATTGACCTGAATATTGTGTTTGGCCCATTCGGTGGCCATATTGCGGGTTAACATTTTCAACCCGCCCTTGGCTGCGGCGTAGGCGCCAACAGAATTGCGCCCCAGCTCACTCATCATCGAACAGATATTGATTACCTTGCCGCCACCGCGCTGAATCATGCGCTGCACCACCGGCTTGCTCATCACAAAAACACCAGTGAGATCGGTTTCAATCACCTGCTGCCACTCCGTCAGTTTCATCTCGAGCAGTGGAATGCGCTTGATCAGGCCGGCATTGTTTACCAGCACCCCAATCGGCCCAACTTCAGCCTCAATACGCGCAACTGCGGCCTCAACCTGCTCTTCATCGGTGACACTAAACAGATAGCCGTGGGCGCTGTAACCTTTGGCAGTTAAACTCTGCACCGCCGCATCCAGCTTGTCCTGGGAGCTGTGGCCATTGAGCACGATGGTTGCACCGGCGCTGGCAAGTCCTTCGGCCATGGCCAGGCCAAGCCCATGGGTGGCGCCGGTCAGCAGCGCTACTTTGCCGTGTAGATCAAATAAAGGGTGGTTCACTACTTCAATTCTCCCGGCTGAAATTTGTCCATATCGTCGTAATCGAGGTTTTCGCCAGCCATGCCCCAGATAAAGATATAACTGGCAGTGGCGGTACCACAGTGCATCGACCAGGGCGGTGAAACCACAGCCTGCTCATTGCCCAACCACAGGTGACGGGTTTCGTTTGGTGGCCCCATAAAGTGGCACACGGCCTGATCTTGCGGCACCTGAAAATAGAAATAAGCTTCCATACGACGGTCGTGAATATGACAGGGCATGGTGTTCCAGACACTGCCTTCAAGCAGCTCGGTCATACCCATCTGCAACTGACAGGTCTCAACCACCGAATTGACCAGCAGTTTGCGGATCACTCGTTTGTTGCTGGTTTCAACCGCACCCAGCCGTACCTCATCGGCCTGATCCAGACCCACCTTAACGGTTGGCAGCGCCTTGTGAGCGGGCGCCGAGTTAAGGTAAAACTTGGCCGGGTTGGCGCTATCAACGCTCTCAAAAATCACCTCGGCATTACCGGCGCCGACATACAGCGCTTCCTTGTTAGCCAGATCATAGGCCACGCCCTGAACATTGACGCGCCCTGCTCCGCCCACATTGATCACGCCCAACTCGCGTCGCGCCAGCAGATAATCCGCCTTGACCGCGTCGATAGTGTCGAGTTTGAGCGGGCCATTGACCGGCAGCGCGCCACCGACAATAAAGCGCTCGTAATGGGTGTAGGTCAGTTGTACCTTGTCGGCTACAAACAGGTTATCGACCAGAAAGTGATCTCGCAGAGTTTGGGTGTCCATGCCTTTGTAATGGTCTTCATGGACGGCGAATCGAACGCTGTAATCTGTACTCATAGGAATGATCTCTTTTTTTATTATTGCTGCAATTGGGAAATGTAGCGGCCTAACATGATAAACGGACCCAGCACTTTAGGGTCGTTGGCAACCACCGGCTCGCTCATATAGTAATGATAAGAGCCGTCGCGACCAAACCCTAATCCGCCCACTTCAACCGCCTGGGTCAGGTGCACCTCGCCGTCGGCATCGACCAGAACAAATTGGTCCAACAGTGCTTGATAAGCATCCAGAGCCGGCGCTTTAAAGCGTTCGGGCAAGACTCCGTCGGCGACACCTTTGGCCAGGAAATAGGTAAACATGGCGCTGGCAGAGGATTCTTTATAGTTACCCAGCGCATCCGGGCGATCGACGATCTGATACCAGACGCCCTGACGCTGATACCTGAGTAGCGTATCGGCCAGCTCTACCGCCATATCAGTCAACAGCTGGCGCTGCTCGCTGTTTTCCTCCGGAATCCACTGCAAGGTATCGACAATGGCCATGGCCAGCCAGCCCATACCGCGGGCCCAAAAATAATGTGACAACCCGGTCTCGGGATCGGCCCAGCTCTGCACGCGGCTCTCGTCCCAGGCGTGCCAGTAGAGACCGGTCTGCGGGTCGAGCAGCTCCTCGCGCACCACAGCAAATTCATGCACCGCCGCGTCCAGCGCACGACCCTGTTCAAAGCTCACACTGTATTCGGCGAGAAAAGGCATCCCCATATAGACGCCGTCCAGCCACAGCTGAAAGGGGTAACGTTTTTTGTGCCAATAGGCGCCGCTGTTCTGGCGCGGATGGTCAACCAACTGATCGCGCAATATGGCCGCCGCATCGCGATAGGCCTGATCACCGCTGTCGCGATAGAGCTGCAGCAACATCTTGCCGGAGTTGATTGAATCAATATTAAACACCTCGCGGCGATAACTATTGATCGAGTGATCCTCAGCGATATAGCTGTCGATAATGCCCTGCGCCCAGTCCTGCAGCGCCGTGTCGCCGGTAAGCTGGCCCTGCTGGTAGACGCCCTGGGTCAACAGGCCCATTGTGTATTCCCAATTTGCAAGACGCCCGCGCATGCTATCAAAACTGCCATAGGCCAGTTCGTTGCCATGGCGTGTGATCTCGCTGCGCGCCGCCAGTGTCGACCACTGCACGGCATCGCTGCCAAGTTTGGCTTTCAGGCTTTGCGTTTGCTGATTCGTCAGCACCAGGCGCGGCTGCAGAGTCAGCTTCTCGGCCTCTTTTTTCAGGTACTCGGTAACATACTGTTTGTCCAATCCGGCGCCCTTTTGCAGTGCATCCTCAGCACCCCAAATGGCACCAAAGTAATAGCGCAGATGGCCGTCACGGGCGGTTAGCTGCTGAACAAAGTTATGCTCGTCTTGGGTCTGGTCTTTTAGGTCACCTTTGCGAAACAGCACAAAGTTGGCCAACGGCTCGCCATTCATCGCTTGGGGCCCAAACGTGTAGGCGTAACTCCAGGCCTTGCCGGTGATGTCGAGATCGCCGGTCACCCACTCCGCCGCACTGTGTTTGGGCAGGGTGACCGCAAATGCGCCTATATCAATTGAGCTGTTTAAATCGACGCGCACCAGGCGGCTGCCCGCGTGCATCGACAGCTGGGCGGTCAGATCACCGAGTTCACGGCCTTGATAGCTCCAGCCTTGATAATTCACTTTAAATGCCGAATACAGCGGCCCGCTGGCAACAATATCCACACTGCGCTGCTCAACCTCGGAGAGGCGCTGCACGGCGCTGCCGTCCCACCAGCCAAAGCCCCCTATTCCGGCGGAGCTGCCAACCTTGAGCACGTCCATGCCCCAGTCGCTCATTTCGTGATAGCTGTCATAACCATCCTGACCAACCTGATGCAGCACCAGTTCGGCGGCGGTTTTGGCAAACACATCAATGCCATTGCGCCAATCGATATAGAGTCGATAACCGACCTGTTCAGACTCAATGCCGGGACCTTCATAGCGCACATATTCGGCGTGATCGGTGTAGTTTTCGGGCAGCGTCAGGGTTGAAACATTTTCAAAGTGGCCACCGCGGTAGTGACTGCCTTCCCAGGCGCCACCGGTTTTACGCGAGATTTCAGCCGCGGTGCGAACGGCCAGCGGCGGATTTGCAGTGCCGTCGGGATTATTGGAAACCGTCATCAACTGCTCTTCGGCCGCCGCCAAATCGGTAATCAACAGCAGCGAGTCGAGGGTGCCGTCACCATCGTCGTCGACCCACTGGTGGGCAATTGGCGCGCCGCCAGCCGATTGATTGGCGCGAGTAATCTGGTAATGGGTATTAATATTGGCAATTCCCAACAGAGAAGCGGGAATGGTGATCGCCTGATCGTGGCGCGGGTAATCGGAGGGATTGGCAATCTGGATCTGTGCAATCTGCCCGGCAGTCAGCTGCGTTTCTTTATTGTTTTGCTCGGTGCTATCGCAGCCAGATAAGAACGCTGTCGCGGCAACCATTGAGATCAGGCTTGCGGCCTTTACCACTTTCATGATGGCCGCTCTGGCATTAGCCGTGCACTGAAAAATTGCTGTAGAAACCATATTACATCCCCAATTTCTGATAAAAAAAACGCGGATTTAAAAAAGGCATGAGCACCGAAGTACTCATGCCGTTTTTAGAGCTCAAAGCTTTCTGAGCATCAGGGGGAAAGTTTAGAACTTGTAAGAAGCGCCAACCATCCACTGCTGACCAGTAACCTGCTCGGAAATAATTCGACCAACACCTGGCGCCATGTAATCGCCAACGGTTTCATCAGTCAAGTTAATACCTTCCAGAGTTACTTTCAGGTTTTCGTTAACCTTGTAGCTGGCAGCGAAATCCAGAGTTGCAGCAGAGTCGCGGTAGCGAGTCTTGTTTACATCGGAACTGTGAGTCGAGATGTAGTCACCACGGTAGCTGTATGCCAGACGCGTGCTGAACTGATCATCTTCGTAGAACACAGTAAAGTTGTACGAGGTGTCAGACTGACCAGTCAGTGGCAGACCAGAAGAGTCAACTTCTGAATCAACTGACGTCAGGTTGGCAATCAAGCCCAGGTTCTGCATCCAGCCTTCAGGGAGGAACGTCAAGTTCTGCTGATACTGAATTTCGTAACCATCCAGACTACCACCACCGCCGTTGATCTTACGGCTAACAGTAAACTCCTGATCGATTGCATTGTTCAGTTCTGAACCCAGCAGGCTGTTTGGCAGACCGGTTTCCGCCCAAGACAGAGTAGTGGTCTCGGAAGTCGGGAACGACTCGATGTCTTTATCGAAGTAAGCGAATGACAACAGTGCGCCTTCAGCGAAGTACCACTCAACCGACAGATCGGTGTTATCAGCACGGAATGGCTCGATAAACGGGTTGCCGTAGCTTACCTTGTAGTCACCAAAGATCGACACACTACCACCAGGGTTGAGGTCGGTCAGGTTGGCGCGAGACATTACCTTGGCCCAGCTTGCACGCAGGATCACGTCATCAGTCAGGTTGTAGGCCAGGTTAACCGATGGCAGGTTATCGTCGTAAGAGTGATTAACCGTCACTGTAGTGCCACTGTTGATACCAGTGGCAGACAGATCAGTGGTCACATTGCGAACACCGGCGTTACCGCGCAGGTTGCCAAAGGTGAAATCAACCTGAGCGTAGTAACCTTCAACCTCCTCAACCACGTGACGAGTGTCACCAGCGCGAACTGCCGCAGGCCAGCATTCGTTGGCACGGAAAGCATCAAAGGTTGAAGTGCCAGCCATAAAGAAGGACTGACCACCGTGAGTCTGCACAGTACCCATGCTGGAGGTCACAGTTGGCGTTACACCACAGGCAACATAGTCTTCGGTTCCATCAAGGACATCGGCGCTGGTGAAAGCGCGGTCGGCACGAGTGCCGGCGATGTCGTAAGTGTACTCGCGGCTTGAGTAACCAGCCTTCAGAGTAATCTCATCGGTCAGGTCATAAGTCAGATCAAGCTTGGCAGTATCTGATTCAGAGCTGGCGTCATAAACGCGGTCACGGAATTCAGACACTTCCCAGTTGGCAGGATTGGTCGTGTCAAAATCGTAAGAGATTGAAGGCGACGTCATGCTTGAGAAGTCATAGGTTACTGCGGAAGCACTCTGCGCGTAATCAACCAGACGACGGGTATCGTCAACGCTGTAGTGCTCGTAGATCATGGTGGTTTCGCGGTTGTCGAGAACCGACTCGGACTGAGCAACCATCGCCTTAACGTGCAGACGATCGCCGAAATCCTGGTCAATAGTCAGAGCGTACTGCTCGAACTCGGATTCCCACTCGGAAACAAAGGCTTCCGCACGAACGTCAACGCCGTCCATTGTTGCAGAGACCAGAGTGTTGTTCGCATCGATTGTGTATGCGGCAACATCAGTCTCGCCTACACCAGTGCTGTTGGTACGCGCCAGAGAGATCGCCTGCATAAAGGGCTCATCACGAGTTGATTGCAGGTTGGCATACAGAGTGTCAAAGGTGATCTCGGTGGTTTCGCTGGGACGGAACTGGAAAGAACCGGTGATACCAGTACGCTCCTGATCGTGAGTCTTGTCAGCAATACGTGGGAAACGCGGGTGCCAGGCAGACTTTACAGCAGCAAAATCAGCATCAGTTGCACAGGCAGTACAGCTGCCGAAGTTATCGTCTTCCCAACGGCCAGTGTCAGCGCCCTGGTTGGACACGAAACGCTCAGCTGAAGCGAAAGAAACCAACGCACCGAATGTGTCGTCGCTGTTGGTAAAGCTGAACAGACCTGAAGCGCGTGGGCTAACTTCGCTAGACTGCTCGTTGTAAGCAGCTTGCACGTTAAGCACAGCGGTCATCGGATCGTAGTCAAATGGACGGCCAGTGTGCAGATTAACAGTGGCGCCGAGTGAGCCTTCTTCGAGCTCAGCAGACTGTGACTTGTGTACGTCCAGACGGTTGAACATTTCAGAGGCAAATACGTTGAAGTCAAAGGCACGGCTGGTGCGCACACCGCCAGAACCCGCTGCCAGAGATTGACCCATGGCATTGTTAATCATGACACGAGTGTAAGTAGAGTTAAGACCACGAACGGTGATCTCACGACCTTCGCCCGCTTCCTTGGTGATTGCAACACCAGGAATACGCTGCATGGACTCAGCCAGGTTGGTATCCGGGAAGTCGGCAATGTCTTCCGCCATAATGGAGTCTACGGCGCCAACAGCACTCTTTTTAACATCCAGTGCTTTTTTCAAGCTGTCTCTAAAACTTGCAGTGACAACTACTTCTTCAATTTCTTCCGCACCCTGAGCCATTGCCAGATTGGCATAGCTCGCGCCCATCAAAAGATTGGCTGCTACGACGCTAGTCGCAAGGAAGGAGCGCTTTCGATTACGATTGATTGCTTTCATCTCAATATCCCCTAGGTTTTATATCTAACCGCTGGATGCGGCCCTGTTTATTGTTGCTTTACTATTTCTTTGTGATGCTCTGATCGAGCTTGTATCTGGCAGCCGTTTCATTATCCCAAGTCCGAAACAATAAAGCTGCAACTGCCACCGGTAGCATCCTAACCAAACATGCCACCGGTGGCAACCGTTTTTTAAAAAAAATTATCAGATCACCGCACCTATGGTCCAGGGCAAAAATTCCAGTCGCCCATAGCCAAGCATTTCGCTTTTAGTGCGCTCTCCGGAGGCGGTCGCGATAATTTTGTTGAGGATCCTCTCACCGCACTCGGCAATCGACAAACCCTCGTCAAACACTGGCCCGCAGTTAAAATCCATATCCTCATCCATGCGTTCAAACAGCGGCGTGTTGGTCGCCAGCTTGATACTTGGCGCTGGCACGGCACCGTAAACCGAACCCCTGCCCGTGGTAAAACAAACCATATTGGCACCGGAGGCAATCTGACCAGTAACCGAAACCGGGTCATAACCAGGGCTATCCATAAACACCAGCCCGCGGCTATCGATTGGCTGCGCATACTGATAAACGCCATTTAATGTGCTGGTGCCGCTCTTGGCCTGAGCGCCGAGCGACTTTTCAAGAATGGTGGTCAGACCGCCGGCTTTGTTGCCGGGCGACGGATTGTTATTCAACTCGACACCATTTTTCGCGGTGTACTCCAGCCACCAGTCAATGCGACCTTGCAGGGTGGCGGCTATCTCAGCGCTTGCGGCGCGCTGCATCAACAGATGCTCGGCGCCAAAAATCTCCGGCGTTTCCGCCAGAACTGCAGTGCCACCCTGCCCCGCCAATAGATCCATGGCCGCGCCCAGCGATGGGTTGGCAGTAATGCCAGACAGCGCATCAGAGCCGCCACATTGCAATGCCACGCAGAGTTCCGAGATCGGGCAGGGTTCGCGGCGCAGCTGGTCGGCGCGGGCGAGCATGGTTTCAAGAATCGCCTTGCCCGCTTCTACGGTCCTGGAACTGCCGCCCTGCTCCTGAATCACCAGGCTGACAAAGTCATCGCCCTCAACCAGTCCGCTGCGACCCATAATATCGGCCACCTGCATCACTTCGCAGCCGAGACCAATCATCAACACCGAGGAAAAGTTGGCATGGGTGGCGTAGCCCTCATAAACACGACTGAGAATATCAAAGCCATCGCCGCGACCCATGCCACAACCGGAACCGTGGGTAAAAGCGACAACTCCGTCCACATTGGGAAAGCGCGCGCTGATTTCCGGCGTCGAGAAGAAATGCTCCAGCGCCTTGGCCACCGAGGCAGAGCAGTTTACCGAAGTCAATATACCTATATAGTTGCGCGTACCGACTTTTCCCGAGCGGCGCTTGTAGCCCATAAAGGTTTTTTCGCCCTGCCAGACCGGCGCGGTTTTTGAGGCACTATTTGAAGCACTATGGGCACTGTTTGATCTGTCGACAGCAAAGTCGGCGGCAATACCACAGTTGTGCACATGGATATGCTCACCGGCGGCAATCGGCTGCAAGGCGCTGCCAATAATCTGGTTGTACTTAACAATATTGTCGCCTGCCGCCAACGCTCGCACCGCGATCTTGTGGTAGGCAGGAATATCACTGCGCAGTTCAATGCCATCGATCTCGGGCAGCAGTGTGCCCTTGCGAAGCTCAACCCGGGCCACAGCAACATTGTCAGCAGCATGTAATTTGACGGTTAACGCCATGGTGATTCCTTGATAGTGCGGTTAGCCGCGCCGGTCAGAAGACTGACGGGTTACCAGTTGCGGGGTAAACAGGGTTTGAATCGACTGGGCGTCATCCACCTTGCCAGCGATATTGGCGACCAGCTTCAGGGCAGCCGCGCTGGCCATCCCCGAGTTATCCCGTTGCAGTGTGGTCAGTGACGGGCGCAGTCGCGAGGCCATCGGCTCGTCGTCGTAGCCAACCACAATTAATTCGTCCGGCACGGCAATGCCGGCATCTTCAGCCACATGGATAGCGGCAATCGCCATCTGGTCGTTACTGGCAAAAATGGCATCCGGGCGCGGCGTTTGTGCCAACAGCTTTTGCGCCGCGACAACGCCCGAGTCATAGCTGAAATTTCCGTCGGCAATATAGTCCGGGCTAAGACTGATGCCGCGCTCGGACAGTGCCGCCATTAATCCTTCATAGCGTTCCTCGGAAGCCATTCGATCGTCGGGACCGCGAATAATCGCCGGGTGGGTTACCGCTTTTTGCTGGAACAGATCAGCGACCTGCTGCATGGCTGCCCGATCATCGGAGATCACCAGATGTTCGGTGCTGTCGACCACTCGGGCCGCCATTCGCACATATTTTATGCCCTTGTCGCGCAGCGCAGCGATCAGCTCTTCGTTGGATGAAATCGGCGGCATAATCACCAGCCCATCGAGACTTGAGCGGGTAACAAACTTGAGCACCTCGGTTACCAGAGTCGGGCTTTCGTGACTGATCGGGTGCACCACCAGCTCATAACCGAGGCTAGAACAGACACTGAGCACACCGCGTTGCACCGAGTGAATAACAATAGCATTGGGCTCGTCGTACAAAATACCGAGCAGATAGGAGCGGCTCGACGCCAAGCCCCGAGCCTGTTTGCTCGGCGAATAATCAAGTGATTCGATAACCGAGAGGATCTTTTCCCGCGTGGCCTTATTAACGCTCTGCGAATCGTTGAGTACTCGCGAAACGGTTCGCTTGGAGACACCAGCAATGCGCGCAACATCATTAATTGTCGCGGTTGCTTTGGATTCACCACTGCTATTT
>JALRJD010000171.1 GCA_023255165.1 Porticoccaceae bacterium
TCCGCGGGAAATGCCTGCATACGCATATTGGTGCGCGTTGTGCCGGGATTGATCGCATTGATGCGCACCGGCCCCAGCCCCTCGAGTTCCGCGGCCCAGACCTGAACCATGCCCTCGACGGCAAACTTTGAAACCGCATAAGCTCCCCAGAATGGTCGCCCGGCTCGTCCCACGCTCGATGAGGTAAAGATCACCGAAGCGCTATCCGACTTTTCCAGTACCGGCATCAGTGCCTGGGTCATCATAAATCCGGCGGTTACATTTACCTGCATCACCTTGTTCCAGACATCGGCGCGGTAATTGGTCAGTGGTGTGCGCTGGCCGAGAATTCCGGCGCTGTGCAGCAGCCCGTCGAGACGTCCAAATTGCTCGTCGATGTGGCCGCAGAGCTGGTCGTAATCGTCGCTGCTGGCGCCCTCAAGATCGATAGGGTAGATCACCGGCTCGGGGTTGCCATCGGCAACAATGCTGTCGTAGACCTGCTCCAGTTTCGCAACAGTGCGACCGGCGAGAATCACCGTTGCGCCATGTTGTGCGCAGCTCAGTGCAGCAGCCTTGCCAATGCCATCTCCGGCGCCAGTGATCATAATCACCCGGTCGGCAAGCAGTTTGGCGGGCGCCTGATAGGCGGCAATTTGGGCATCTGACAACATAGATTTTTACTCTCGGTTAAAACATCAAAATGGTCGCGGCGTCAGTCGCGAAACAGCAACTCGTGCAACTGCTGAGACTGCTCGACAATCCAGTCCGCCTGCCAGTCGCCAAGCTGTTGGCCGGCTTCAATATAACCCCAGGCGGCGGCAATATTGCGCGTGCCAGCGGCGCGGCCGGCCTCGATATCGCGCACATGATCGCCGATATAGAGGCAGTCACCGGGGGCCAGGGCAATCTCTTTGCAGGCCAGCAAAATCGCCTCCGGGTCTGGCTTTGGCTGTTTGACATGGTCGGGGCAAATAACTGTGGCGGCGCGCTCCATCAGGCCCAGCTGCACCAGCGCGGCCTCGGTGTAACGCCAGGGTTTGTTGGTGACAATGCCCCAGGGAATATTGCGTGTATGGCATTCGTCGAGCACCAGCTGCAGGCCGTCGAAAAGAGTGGTCTGGTCGGCGAGATTGGCAAAATAGAGTTCCAGAAATTCCTCCCGCAGCGCTTCAAATTGCGGGTCGCTCGGGTCGAGGCCAAAGCCACTTTGAATCAGCCCCACCGAGCCGTTGGTCACGCTGGTGCGAATCGCCGAATCCGGCAGCGGCGCGCGATTATGGCGGCGCAGTTGGGTGTTGAGTGCGGTGATAAAGTCCGGCGCAGTATCCAGCAGCGTGCCATCCAGATCGAATAACAGAGCCTTGAAGTCGAGCATAACGGGTTTCCTTATGCCGGCTTTCGGGCGCAGATCATATAGTTGACGTCGACATCGCTGTCATTGAGACGATAGGTTTTGGTCAGCGGGTTGTAGGTCAGCCCGGTCATCTGATCAAGTTCCAGGCCGGCTTCGCGAATCCATTTTCCGAGCTCGGCCGGGCGAATAAATTTGCCGTATTCATGGGTGCCCTTGGGCAGCATGCGCAGCACATATTCGACACCGATAATGGCCAGCAGATAGGATTTTGGATTGCGGTTGATAGTCGAGAAAAACAGTGTGCCGCCGGGTTTGGTCATGGCCGCGCAGGCGGCAACCACCGAGCCGGGATCCGGCACATGTTCGAGCATCTCCAGGCAGGTGACAATATCAAAGGCTTCCGCGTGGGTCCGGGCAAAATCTTCCGCAGTGGATTTTTGGTAGTCGACCTGCACGCCAGACTCGAGCTGGTGCAACTTGCCCACCGCCAACGGTGCTTCACCCATATCGATGCCGGTCACCGAGGCGCCGCGCTGAGCCAGCGCTTCGCAGAGAATGCCGCCGCCACAGCCGACATCGAGTACCTTTTGCTCGGCCACGGGGGCGAGTTTGTCGATCCAGTTGGCGCGCAGCGGATTGATATCGTGCAGCGGTTTAAACTCGCTGTTGCGATCCCACCAGCGGCTGGCCAGCTGTTCAAATTTCGCCACCTCAGCGGGGTCGACATTGCTCGAAGCGTTTTCGGATTGGGCTTGGTTTGACATAGTGGTTTGCTACCTGGCGCTGTAAAAGAGTGTTTGAGCTATGTTATTCGGGGCTGATCTGGTTACGCCATTGGTCGGCGCGGCGGATCAGGTTTTGCTCATTGAGGGTGACCAGTGCGCGCTCTTTCAGCAGCGCCTTGCCCGCTACCCAGCTGTGGGTCACCTGGCTGCCGGCATTGCCGTAGACCAGTTGCGAGGCGGGATTATACAGCGGTTTTTGGCTTGGAGAGCTGATTTCCACGGCAATCATATCGGCGCTTTTGCCGGCCTCAAGACTGCCGATCTCATCCTGCCAGCCGAGTGCGCGTGCGCCGTTAATGGTGGCCATGCGCAGCGCGGCATGGGCGTCGAGAGTTGCAGCATTATTGGCCACGGCCTTGGCCAGCAGAGCGGCGGTTTTCAATTCACCAAACAGATCCAGATCATTGTTACTCGCCGCGCCATCGGTGCCGAGAGCGACATTAATGCCGGCATCCATCAGCTGGCCAACCGGGCAGAAGCCACTGGCCAACTTAAGGTTGGACTCGGGGCAGTGCACTACGTGGCAGTTGTGGTCCTGAATCAGGCGAATATCATCCTCGACAATCTGGGTCATATGCACCAGCTGGGTCTGCGGCAGCAACACGCCGAGGTCATCCAGCCGCTGTAGTGGCCGGCAGCTGTAGATTTTGAGTGAGTCGCTGACTTCCTGAGCGGTTTCATGGCAGTGAATATGCACCGCCATATCCAGCTCGTTGGCGTAGGTGGCGATGCGGCGCATGGTTTCATCGCCGACCGTGTAGGGGGCATGTGGCGCGCAGGCAATCTTGATCAGGTCATTGCCTTTATAACTGTCACGCAGTTGCAGACCCTTGTGAATATAGTCGTCGGGATCCTTGCCGCCGGCGGTGGGAAAATCGAATACGGTAAAGCCGACCTGGCTGCGCATGCCACTGCGGTGAACCCGCTCGGCAATGCGGTCGGCAAAGAAGTACATATCGGCAAAGCAGGTGGTGCCGGTGGCAATCATCTCGGCGATCGCCAGATCGGTGCCATCGGCGACAAATTGTTCGCTCAATACACGGCTCTCGACCGGCCAGATATGTTCCTCCAGCCAGGGTTTTAGCGGCAGGTCGTCGGCATAGCCGCGCAGCAGGCTCATGGCGGCGTGACCATGGGCATTAACCAGCCCTGGCATCAGAATATGGTCGGCCAGATCGACAACAGAATCGGCGGCGAATTTGTTGCGCGCCTCGGCCTGCGGGTAGATGCCAACAATTCGCTGGCGGTCGATAGCGACAGCGCAATTTTCGAAAACAGCGCCCTCCGGAACCACCGGAATAATCCACCGGCTATTGATGAGTAAATCGATTTTTGTTGGCTGCATGTAGCCTCCTGGAAGAGTGCCCGGAGTATACCCGCTTTTTGCCGTGGTTTAAGCCCTGGAGAGAGTTTCAGGGCAATAAAAGAGACCCTTTGGGGGTAAAGTTGTGATAGAATTCGGGGCTTTAAACAGGCCTCTTTTCCGGCCTGAAGACAGGCCAATATGACCGCGTTGCAATGGTCGTCCACGGCACCAGAATAATAGCGATAAGAAATCAGGACACGACATAAACTTATGGGTGATTTAGCAAAAGAAATTGTTCCGGTAAATATCGAAGACGAGCTCAAACAGTCCTATCTGGCCTACGCCATGAGCGTGATTGTGGGCCGGGCACTGCCCGATGTTCGCGACGGACTCAAGCCGGTGCATCGCCGCGCGCTGTTCGCCATGAACGAGCTTGGCAACGACTGGAACAAGGCCTATAAAAAATCCGCCCGTGTGGTCGGCGACGTGATCGGTAAATATCACCCCCACGGTGACTCCGCAGTCTATGAAACCATTGTCCGTATGGCCCAGCCTTTCTCGCTGCGCTACATGCTGGTCGATGGTCAGGGCAACTTTGGTTCGGTCGACGGCGATTCCGCGGCGGCGATGCGTTACACCGAAATCCGCATGACCAAAATCGCCCATGCGCTGCTTGAAGATCTGGAAAAAGAGACTGTCGATTTCGTGCCCAACTACGACGAGACCGAACAGATTCCCCATGTGCTACCAACCCGTATTCCCAACCTGCTGGTCAATGGTTCGTCCGGTATCGCGGTGGGCATGGCGACCAATATTCCGCCGCACAACCTGACCGAAGTGGTGAAAGGTTGTCTGGCAATGATTGAAAACCCGGATATCACCATCGACGAATTGATGGAATATATCCCTGGCCCGGATTTCCCCACCGGCGCCATTATCAATGGTAAAGCGGGCATTATTCAGGCCTACCGCACCGGTCGCGGGCGCATCTATGTGCGCGCCAAAGCCAGTGTCGAGGTCAACGAAAAGACCCGTCGGGAAACTATTATCATCACCGAAATTCCCTACCAGCTGAACAAAGCGCGTTTGATCGAGCGCATCGCTGAACTGGTAAAAGAGAAAAAGATTGAAGGTATCTCCGAGCTGCGCGATGAGTCTGACAAAGACGGTCTGCGCGTGGTCATTGAAATCAAGCGCGGCGAAATGGGCGAAGTGGTGCTCAACAACCTATTTGCACAGACCCAGCTGCAAAGCGTGTTTGGTATTAACGTAGTAGCCCTTGTGGACGGCCAGCCCAAGATCCTCAATCTGCAACAGCTGATCAAAGCGTTTTTGCGCCACCGCCGCGAAGTGGTTACGCGCCGCACGATTTACCTCTTGAAGAAAGCCCGTGAGCGCGCCCACACATTGGAAGGCTTCGCCATTGCGCTGACCAATATCGACGAAATTATTGCCCTGATCAAACAGTCTCCGACCGCTGCCGACG
>JALRJD010000189.1 GCA_023255165.1 Porticoccaceae bacterium
ATCACCCATCGTTTTCCATTTTTACTTTCATAATATTTGTTACCAAAAGAATCTGAGCCATGATCAAACTCTTCAGTTTAATCGTTTAACCTCACCAATTAAGGAGAGGGAATGGTTACGCAAAACTTGCTTATACCATTCAAAATGTCAGTTTCATAAACTGTACGCTTACCACATTCATAAATGAATCGATGAGTTACTTGCTTATGATGTTTAGTAATCCAACATCAACTAGCAAGTACCCACACGCATTGCTTGATTAAATTTTTAAAGAACGATTCGCTCCTCAGAGCGGGACGCGTATTCTATAGATCGCAGCCCCTTTGTCAACAGCTTGAGTGAAATAAAAACCACTTAAATCACCCGGTTAACTTTCCCTTCATCCCACCTCTCGGCGGTGTCGTTGGGAGCGCGCATTCTAGCGCCGAAAACCTGCATGTCAACCTATAACAAAAAATAAATAAAACCTGCTTACTTTTGTTATTTTTGCAGTTCAGTTTTGAGCTGCTCACCCGGTTGGGAGCGCGCATTCTACAGACAGGCGACAGACTGTCAACAAGTATTTGGTTTTATTTTTCGCGGGCTGCAGATGTGCTTGTAAACGCGCCTAAACACGCTCAAACAGGTGGTATTTCTTCTTGCCCAAACGCACGAGAAAAAAGCGTCTGAACAGCGCGTTGGCCGGATCAAACAACTCGGCGGCACGCATATTGTCCTGAGCCCCTTGAGGAAGACCATTTATAAACACCGAATCCCGGCCCAGCGCATCTTTCACTTCGCGCCCGGCTTTGGCCATACCGCACTCCACCAGCAGGCTGGTGAGAGGCTTTTCCTCGAGGTCGGTGGCGGTCAGTTCCGACGAGGGCATTCCGTCCAATCGCAACTGCTCAAAGTCTGACTCCGGCAACTGATTGGGATCGCCACTAAACAGCGCTTCTGTAATCCGCAACGCAGCGGCCAAACCCTCTTCGCCATGAACCAGCCGGGTCGCTTCGCGAGCCAACACCGCCTGGGCCTGGGGTCGACCTTCAGCCTGCTGGTCAGCCTGCTCAATGGCATCAATTTCTTCCAGCGAGAGGAAAGTAAAGTAACGTAGAAATTTGTACACATCGGCATCAGCGGAGTTCAGCCAGAACTGGTAAAACGCCAGCGGTGATGTTTTCGACGGGTCGAGCCAGACGGCTCCGGCTTCGGTCTTCCCGAATTTAGTGCCATCGGCTTTGGTAATAAGAGGAACGGTCAGGGCAAAACACTGTGCCTGATTTTGGCGTCGCGCCAGATCAATACCTCCTACTATATTACCCCACTGGTCACTACCGCCAATCTGCAAGGTGCAATCATAGCGGCGGTTGAGTTCGGCAAAATCCATGCCCTGCAGCAGAGCATAGGAAAACTCGGTAAATGAAATGCCCGACCCCTCGCGTTCAAGCCGAAGTTTCACCGACTCTTTATTGATCATATTGTTAACAGAAAAGTGTTTACCCACATCGCGCAAAAACTCCAGCGCCGACATCTGCGCCGTCCACTCGAGGTTGTTGACCACCAGCGCGGAATTCTCACCGCAGTCAAAATCGATAAATTGGCTGACCTGGCTTTTTATCTTGTCAGCCCAACCCGAGATCACATCGGGCGTATTCAGCTTGCGCTCGGCAGCTTTAAAACTGGGGTCGCCAATCATTCCGGTCGCACCACCCACCAACGCAATCGGAATATGCCCGGCCTGCTGAAAGCGCTTGAGCACTAAAAGCGGCACCAGATGCCCAAGATGAAGACTGTCAGCCGTGGGATCAAAACCGCAATACAGGGTTCTCGGCTGATCCAGATGCTTCTCTAATTCTTCGTCTGCTGACACCTGAGCGACCAGGCCGCGCTGGCGCAATTGACTGATTAACTGACTGCCACTCTGTTTCATTGAAGGGGTTTCACTGGTAACTGTTTTGGAGCGCCAACTCTACACATTGGCGGGCCAAATTCAAGGAAAGCAATGATTATTTCACCAGCATCGGGCTCGCCGCGGCGAGGAAAAGCGTGCACAGCTCTCTGTAACTCACTAATTGATTAGGCTAAACTGGCCGAAATTTCAGCTTCCGGCCGTTTATGACTGCATTCGCAAGACATATAAAGCAACAGGCAGCGCGTTTTTCGCACCTTATGCTCAACGTCTTCCCGCGCCGCCACCTGATCGCGGCCTCGGTTGTCGCCTGCTGTCTGCTGGTTTTAATTATCTACCCGGCCACCGATGCCGAAGCCAACCGACGGGTTAGCGAATCCGTTGTCATACCGGTCGCCCAAACCCCGACAGCTGTGGTTGAAAAGATTGAGCCCTCGCTGAGATGGGTCGAGCAGTCGGTCAAAAGTGGCGACAGCCTGTCGACCATTTTTAGCCGCGCCAATCTCTCCGCGGCAGACGTCTACAAAGTCAGCTCATCCAAAGACGGCAAGTTGCTGCGCAATCTTTTCCCCGGTGAGCAGTTCCGCTTTGGTTTTAACAGCGCCGGTCAGCTCGCGCAGCTGCAATATATTCAGTCAAAACTGGTCAGCCGTATTTACAGCCTTGAGGGCGGCAGTTACAGCTCTGAACTGATAGAGCGCGTGCCGGACACATTGCTTAGCTATCGCGAAGGGATTATCAACGACTCGCTCTATCTCTCCGCCCAGCAGGCCAACCTGCCGGACAAGCTGATTATGGAGCTGGCCAATATCTTTGCCTGGGATATCGACTTTGTTTTCGATATCCGCGAGGGCGACTCATTTTCCATGCTCTATGAAGAGAAATACCTCGACGGTGAAAAACTTGGCGTCGGCAATATTATCGCCGCTTCTTTTATTAACCGCGGCGAAACTTTCCAAGCCGTTCGCTATACAGATAGCAATGGCAATAGCAGCTATTACACCCCAGATGGCCTAAGTATGCGCAAGGCATTTTTGCGCGCCCCGCTGGATACCTTCCGGGTCAGCTCAGGGTTTAACCTGGCGCGCCAACACCCGATTCACAAAATGATCAAAGCGCACCGTGGCGTTGACTACGCCGCGCCGCGAGGCACGCCAGTTTACTCTGCCGGTGACGGACGCGTGATTGCCTCGGGTTATAGCAAGGCCAACGGCAACTATGTCTTTGTTCAGCACGGCCAAACCTATGTAACGAAATATTTACATCTTACGAAAAAGAAAGTTAGGAAAGGGCAGACTGTCCGTCAGCGTCAGGTAATTGGGACTGTCGGCTCAACCGGCTACGCAACGGGACCACATCTGCACTATGAATTTCTGGTCAATGGTGTGCACCGCAACCCGCGCACGGTCAAACTGCCACAGGCGGACCCGATTCCCCAAAAAGAGCTGGCGGCATTTAAACTGGCAACCGCTCCCATGCTGACCCAACTTGCCCAGAGCCAAACAGCCTCCGAGCTCGCGGTGACCGAAATGCCGCCCGGAACCGGGACAAGTACCGCCAGTGCCAACTAGGACTCGCTGATGTCGGGCCCGACAATCACTATCGGACTGATGTCCGGCACCAGTATTGACAGCATCGATGCCGCCGCAATGGCATTTGATAACGGGCAGTTACGGCTACTCGGCACCCATTCGCAAGCCATTCCGGCACAGCTAAAACAGCAGATTATCGATCTCTGCCAGCCAGGCAAAGACAGCGTGCAACTGCTTTGCGAAACCGATAATCAGCTCGGTGAGTTATTTGCCAAAGCCACTCTCAACCTTATGCACCAGAACAAACTCACTGCCGAACAGGTTGCCGCGATTGGCAGCCACGGGCAGACCGTTCGCCATTCACCCCCGGGCTCAAGTGCGATCGCATTTACCCAACAGATTGGTGATGCCAACATTATTGCGGCACGCACCGGTTGTCCGGTGGTCGCCGATTTCAGGCGCAAGGATATGGCCCTTGGCGGTCACGGCGCGCCACTGGTGCCCGCCTTTCATCGAACACTGTTTTCCCACTCAGGCAGCACAAGGGTGATCGCCAATATAGGTGGCATCGCCAATATCACCGTGCTGCCGACCGATGGCAGCTGTTACGGTTTTGATACAGGGCCGGGAAATCTTTTGCTCGATGCCTGGTGCGCAAAGCACACCGGACACAGCTTCGACGATAGAGGAACCTGGGGAGCGACCGGACAGGCCCACAACCAACTGCTCGACCAGCTGATGCAGCACCAGTTTATTGGTCGACCTGCGCCGAAGAGCACTGGCCGTGAAGCCTTTAATCTGGTTTGGCTGGAACAGCAACTGACCGATTACGATCTCGCGCCGCACGATATTCAGGCAACGCTGGTCAGCTTTACCGCGCAATCACTGACCGGCGCTATCAGGCAGTTAAATGAATCTGTAGATGAAGTGTATCTCTGCGGCGGCGGCGTGTTTAATGATCAGCTGGTACAACAGCTGCAGGCCAACCTCGGTGCGACACCGGTTCAGTCAACAGCGGTATTGGGATTGGATCCGGCCTGGGTGGAGGCCTGTGCATTTGGCTGGCTGGCCTATCAGCGCATCAATGGTTTGCCGGGGAATCTGCCGGCGGTAACTGGCGCCAGCAGCGCGACCGTGCTTGGGGCGCTCTACCTTCCGTAACAACCCCGTCTCCCCATTTAGATGGAAAAAGATGCCCCGCATCCGCAGGTCGTTGAGGCGTTGGGGTTGGTGATCAAAAATCGCGATCCCATCAGCCCCTCTTCATAGTCGACGGTTGATCCGACCAGATATTGATAACTTAGAGAGTCGATCAGCACTGTCACATTATCCTTGGTCACCGCGGTATCATCTTCCGCCTGAACATCTTCAAAAGAGAACCCATACTGAAACCCCGAGCAACCGCCGCCGGTCACATAGACGCGCAGCTTCAAATCGTCGTTGCCCTCTTCAACTTTCAGGGCTTGAACTTTGGCCACCGCATTATCTGTGATATTCAGCGCTGATGGGATATATGTTTCAATAACTGACATTGTTTCTCCGTGCTTGCTGGAAGCGACTAAAACCTGCTTAAAAAAATCTGTAGAAATTTACCCAACTGACTGAGGATCAACAACAATCGAACAGCTGCCCCGTCCAGAAGAACTCGGTTCAGTTGCTGCGCGTCCCCAGTGGCGGATTCGAAGCCGATGATCTTCCGAGTACGAACGACCCCATTGGCATCTGTGATGCGGAGGTTGTCGCCGATGGCCAGGTTGCGCCCGTCCAACT
>JALRJD010000191.1 GCA_023255165.1 Porticoccaceae bacterium
ATACCGGTTTCGTTAATGCTGAAATTAGGTACCAATTCTGAGAGACCTTGCAGGTCGACAATACCGGCACTGGACATTTTTTCCGCGGTGACCGCGGCAACCGATACAGGAACATCCTGGAGTGATTCAGCGCGCTGCTGCGCGGTAACGATAACCTCTTCCAACATCGCAGCGTTAACCGCAACGGTACTGGCAGAGATAGCGATAGCTAAAAGTGATTTATTCATTAACTTATTCATATTTCCCCCTCGGAAATCTTTGACATAGAGTTGATGTGACTTATGTACTGCTATTTGTCCTGCTATTTGTCCTGTTATTTGCCCTGTTAATTGTGCTGCTATTTGTACTGCTTGTGTGCCCTGTGCACCCCCTTTTCGCCGACTATACGCTCCGCAATAGAGCAATTACTTCAATGTTTAGCCGATTTTGTGAATCAGCTCAAAACTCTAGCTGTGCGCGAAGTCAGCTGGTTGAAGCGCATCAAAGATTGCCGCACCGGAGACCAGCGCCTGCAGATAACCAGAGTTGCGTGGCAGAATCTGAGTTGAGAAAAATTCCGCGGTAACAATTTTCTGGTTGTAGAAACGATCTGTCTCGCCGCTGTCGAGTCGCTGCTGGGCTGCCGCGGCCAATTTGACCAACAGCCAGTAAGAAACCGCGCCACCATACAGCATCAGGAAGTTGTATGCGATGGCCGGTGACTCTTCACTGTGGCCAAGCACATAGTCCAGCGCCTCGCGGCACTGTTCAACGGCCTGTTGCAGCCGCACGCCTAGTGTTGCAACTGTGCCCTGAGCACCACTGACCTGCTCCGCCGTGGCCGCCATATCGGCCAGCAGGCGCTGCACAACCTGACCGCCGTCGCGAAGACATTTGCGGCCAATAAAGTCGAGAGCCTGAATACCATTGGTGCCTTCGTAGATTGGCAGGATGCGGGCATCGCGCATATGTTGCGCCGCGCCAGTCTCTTCAATAAAGCCCATACCGCCGTGAACCTGAACCCCGAGAGAAGTACTCTCCATGGCCATTTCGGTGCACCAGCCCTTCACCAGAGGTGTTAGCACTTCCACCAGCTGTGCATTCTGTTCGCGCACAGTGGCATCCGGGTGATGAGAGCTGCGATCCTCCGCGGCAATGGCGTAATAGGACATGGCCCGACCAGCTTCGGTGAGGGCGCGCATCTGCATCAGCATGCGCTTGACATCCGGGTGGTGAATAATCGCCGCGCGACCTTCAACCCCTGGCGCCCTGCCCTGCAGTCGATCCTGAGCATAGCCAACCGCCTGCTGATAGGCGCGTTCGCCCACCGCAACACCCTGATGGCCAACTGACAGGCGAGCATTGTTCATCATGCTGAACATGCACTGCAGACCTTTGTTCTCTTCGCCCACCAGATAACCCACCGCGCCGCCATTATCGCCAAATGCCAGCGTGCAGGTTGGGCTCGAGTGAATGCCCAGCTTGTGCTCAACACCCACGGCTTTGACATCGTTGCGCTCGCCGAGGCTGCCATCAGCATTGACCAGAAACTTGGGTACCAGAAACAGCGAGATGCCCTGATTGCCCTCGGGAGCATCCGGGCGGCGCGCCAGCACCAGGTGGATAATATTGTCGGCGCAACTGTGATCGCCCCAGGTGATATAAATTTTTTGTCCGCTTATCAGGTAGTGATCGCCATTGAAGACCGCTTTGGTTTTAACCGCTGACAGGTCGGTGCCCGCCTGCGGCTCGGTCAGGTTCATAGTGCCCGACCAGACACCGGAAATCAGATTGCCGAGATAGGTCTGTTTTTGCTCATCGCTGCCATACAGGCCGAGCGCATGAACCACCCCGCGGGTTAGCATTGGCAACAGACTAAAGCCAACATTGGCTGACTGCAGCATTTCCTGAACCGCAAGATCCACCACGCTGGGGAACCCGGCGCCGCCGTAACGGCTGTCGCCATTCAGGCAACACCAACCGGCTTCAACCATCTGTCGGTAGATCGGGTCGAGACCCGGTGAGGTAACCACTTCGCCATCCTTCAACACTGCCGGGTGCTTGTCACCCTCGGGGTTGGTTGGCGCAACAATCTCTTCAAAAAATTTCGCCGCTTCGGGCAACACCGAATCAACCATATCGCGGCTCGCCTCTTCAAAGCCGGGCAGGCTGCTGAGGTCCGAGTAATTGATAATTTCATCAAAGATAAAAGACAGTTCCTTCTGGGGTACTTTGTAGATGCTCACCTTGTGGGTTCCTTTAATTTAATGGGGTTAAACGGGGTCGGCGCCATGATCGGCATGGCTTTTTGAGGGGGCACTTTAGGAGTAACCACGCGTACCTGTAAACCCCTATAGATGACCATATGGTCTATGCTCAAGAACAATATCACTGTCAATGGACATCGCCATGTTGGGGATTATCGGTGGCTCCGGCCTGTATCAGCTCGAAGGACTCAAGATCGACACCGAGCGCAATCTGGTGACACCCTTTGGCAAACCCTCGGCGGCGATTAGCATCGGCCATTACGCCGGGCAGCAAGTCTTATTCCTCGCCCGCCATGGCAGCCAACATCAGCTGCTGCCCCACGAAATCAACTACCGCGCCAATATCTACGCGCTCAAGTCGCTCGGCGCGCGACGACTGCTCTCATTTTCCGCGGCGGGGAGTCTGCGCGAGCAGATCAAACCCGGCGATCTGGCTCTGGTTGAACAATATTTTGACCACACCAGAGGGCGCCGCAAACAGAGCTTTTTTGGCGATGGCATCGCCGCCCATATCGCCACTGCCAATCCGGTCTGTGCGGCACTGAATGCTGATATCGCCAAGGCCGCAGCTGCCATTGATCAGCCATTGCACCAACACAAAACCTACGCCTGCGTCGAGGGCCCACGACTCGGAACCCGTGCCGAAAGTCTGTTTTTGCGCGACGCCGCCAACTGCGATCTGGTCGGTATGACCAACCTGCCCGAAGCCTTTTTGGCCCGCGAGGCGCAGATCGCTTACAGCTCGCTGTGCCTGATAACCGACTACGATTGCTGGATGGACGACCCCGCCCGGCATGTCAGTGTCGAGGCTTTCTTTCAGGTTTATGGCGCCACCCTGCAGCGGGCCATCGCTGTGCTGCAACCGCTGCTATCGGAACCCTTCACCAAGACTCCCGCCAGCATCAGAGAAGCTCTCAACAGCGCCATGCTAACACCAGCTGAACAGCTCAACGATGCACAGCGGCAATGGTTTGAGGTATTGACCCAATAGGAAACAGATAGCAAAACAATGACTGCGATAACCCAATCTGATCTGGCCGATCTGTCGATTATTATTCCCCTCGCCGCAAATGAAACCGAGCAACATCAACTGCTCGCCGATCTGCGCGCGGTCCGCTGGCTGCAAGCCGAGATTCTGTTAAGCCCCGCAACTATCTCTATAACCACCCCCGCGACCACCCCCACAACAAACCCAGGCAGCAATCGCGGTGCCGACCTCAATGCCAGCGCCAGAACGGCACAGGGTCGCTGGCTGTGGTTCTTGCATGCGGATAGTCGTGTGACCGCCGCCAACCTCTGCGCATTGGCGAGCAGCCTGAAGCAGCATCCCGATGCATTGCACTATTTTGACTTGTCTTTTGTTGAAGAGATTTGTTTAAGACGCCGACTGCGAATCAATGCGCTGGGCGCTAATTTGCGTTCGCGGTTGTTGTCACTGCCCTTTGGGGATCAGGGCCTGTGTATTTCCCGGGAACAATTTCTGCGCCTGGGTGGCTTCCCGGAAAACTGCGCCTACGGCGACGATTTGCTGTTTGTCTGGCGCGCGCACCAGGCCGCAATTCCACTGCGACGCATTACCTCGCCGCTGCTAACCAGTGGCCGTAAATATCAACAACAGGGCTGGCTGCGACTGACCATGCTCTATCAATGGCGCTGGCTGCGGCTGTCGGTGCCGGAACTTTATCGGCTGCTATTGCAGCGTTGGCGGCAATCGCGATGAGCTCGACCGCAATCGCCATCTTTGCTAAAACGCCAGGCTATTCGCCGGTGAAAACCCGCCTGGCTAAAACCATCGGCCGAGCAGCGGCGGAAACCATTTACAGGCTCTGTGTCGGGGCGCTGGAACAGAGCGTACGTGCGGTTGATGTGGCGGCTTACTGGGTGATTCCAGAGGCGGCGGCGATGGACCACAGTCTTTGGCAGGGGCTGCCGGTAATCTGCAGCGCAAATTACAAAGATAATAATCTCGGCCGGCAGCAAGCGGCTATTTACCAGACTCTGCTTGCCCATTATGACCAGGCCATTATGATTGGCGCCGACGCGCCACAACTGTCCCCCGCACTATTGCAACGCAGCATCGACGCACTGCAGAAACATCAGTTTGTGGTTGGCCCGGCGCGGGATGGCGGCTATTACCTGTTTGCCGGCAGACAGTTTTTAAACCAGGGTTTCTGGACCAACCTGCCCTATAGCAGCCCCGATACCTGTAAAAGATTGCTGGCGGCACTGCCCGAGAAGCCCTATTTACTTGAGAGCCTGACTGATCTGGATCGCGAGGAAGATCTACCACAGCTGCGGCGCGAGTTGCTGGCATTGCCTTCTTGTTCAGAACAGCAGCACAAAATTCTTAACTGGCTCGAGAACTATTTCAGTCAATAAATGGCACTGACTCAGCCGTCACGCCACTGAACAACTGCCACCACCCAATACACAAAAACTGGCGCAGTGCGGATGGTTAAGCGGCACGGTCTTCGCTGCGTCGATCAGGCTGTGGCCAAGATTGAACTGCTGGTTATAGGCGAGCAAGGTACAGGCCATGACCGAGGGTTGCGGGTCGCCTTTCGGCCACACCACCATGCGCGACGAGGCACACATAATGCTGTCCGGGTCGACATTGAGAATCTGCCAGCACTGCTCGGTGATCTCGGGCAAGTCAGGGTCTGCAGTGATTTCCGGAAACAGCACCAGACGCTTGGCATTAAAGGCATCAACCGCAATATGGTGCTGTTTAAACAGTCGGGCATAACCCTGACGCAAGGTCTGCTCGTCGTCGCCCCAACGTTTGCGGCCGGCAATATCAATGCTGAAGCCGTTTTCAGACAACCAGCACAGTCCTTCAAGCACCGCCGACCAGCTCTTTGGCCCACGCTCTTGCTGGTGCAGCTCTTCGCGACAATGGTCCAGCGAAACGCGCAGAGTCAGTTGATCGCCATAACGTTTCTGTAGTGCCAGCAGTCCGGTTTGGCGCTTGAGCATTGGCCGCATGCCATTGGTCAGTACCAACAGGCGAAAACCGCGGCGCAATATAGCCGCCATAATGGCGATAATATCGGGGTTTAAAAAAGGTTCGCCGCCGGTCAGGCCAATCTCTTCGGTGCCCAACTGGTGCAGCTGAATTTCATTGAGAAACTGCTGTACCTGACTGAGCTTGATAAAGTCGAGGCGGTCATTGGTTGGCGAGGATTCGATATAGCAGTGTTGGCAGGCGAGATTGCACAGCGTGCCCGTATTAAACCAGAGAGTTTTCAGCTGCTTGAGTTTGATGCAGGCTCGGGGCGAGCCATCGGCGGTAACTAGCGGGTCAGTAAATTTTTCTGGCAGTTGATCCTGGGTTAAATGCTTTGCATTGATGCTATCCATAGCCAGTCTCCACAGTGTTTGGCTTTTTAAGAATAGCCCATCACCAAACGCTCACCACTAAACGCTCATCAGACATATTAATTCAAGTCCGGCCGCGTCACGCTGTAAGCCCAGTAAAACGCAACAAACTGCAGCGCCAAACGCACATAGAGCGCCACTACCGGAATATCCGGAAACAGTTCCGGGTTAAACGCCATATG
>JALRJD010000247.1 GCA_023255165.1 Porticoccaceae bacterium
GGGATGCAAAGCGAGTTTTCCGAGCGCTGAAAGGCGCAAAGGAATGGAACCGCGAACAAGGGTCTGCTGATACTGGGCTGTTTGCCGAATAATTTATTGGATTCCTTCGGTTGCTACGCGCCCTCGGAATGACGAATTAAAGAGACCCTTCGGCTACGCTCAGGGTGACAGCATTTTTCGCTCAGGGTGACAGGAGGTGGTTCAATGGATTCCTTCCTACCCGTTCACCGAATCTATGCTAGCCTGCATAATCTTGAAACACTCACGCCCAAGAATACAGACTCTATACTGTAATGGCGGAATAAAATTGATACTTCAATTTATATCCATCCAGGTTTATATCCATCAAAAGGCACTGTCATGAAAGGTATGTTATTTACCTCTTTTCTCTATCTGGTTGAAGAGCGCTACGGCCTCGAAATGGTTGAAGAAATTGTTGAAGAGTCAGCGCCCGCAAGCGGCGGCATTTACACCACTGTGGGAAACTATGATCACAAAGAGCTGATCAACATGCTGGTGGTGTTGAGTAAAAAAACCGATATCCCGCTCACCAAGCTAACCAAAACCTTTGGTATGTATCTGTTTGCTGAGTTAATTGCAGCTTACCCGCAGTGGATCGAAGGGCTGCACTCTTCGTTTGAACTGCTGCAAAAAGTCGATGGATTTATTCATGGCGAAGTAAAGAAACTCTACCCCGATGCATCGCCGCCAGAATTTAAATGCACCCGTTACAGCGATAATAGTATGGAACTGATCTACCAGTCGCCACGCTGTATGGGTGATGTGGCGGAAGGTTTAATTCAGGGCTGTGCGGCTTATTACGGCGAGAAGCTGCATGTGCAGCGCGAGCATATTGGTGATCTGTCGGGCTCCACCGAGCGGTTTTTATTGACCAAGGACACTGACTGAGCTTGTCGCATTGAGGTTAAACAGTGGCATAAAAAACCACCGGCAGTTTTGCACTACCGGTGGTTTTTTGTATTGGCGTGGGCTTGCTTTAGCTTGCCTTTTGCAGAGCCTGTTCAATATCCGCAAGAATATCTTCGACATGTTCAATACCCACAGACAGGCGCACCAGCTCCTTGCTTACACCAGCACGCGCCAACTCTTCTTCGTTGAGCTGACGGTGGGTGGTGCTGGCTGGGTGGCAGGCCAGTGATTTGGCGTCGCCGATATTCACCAGTCGTTTGATCATGCCCAGTGCATCGATAAATTTGGCGCCGGCAGTTTCTCCGCCTTTGATACCAAAGCTGACAATCGACGAAGGTTTGCCAGAGCACATGCTCTGTGCGAGGGCGTGATATTTATCGTCGGCGAGACCCGCGTAATTAACCCATGAAACGGCAGCGTGATTTTGCAGATAGTTGGCGACGGCCATGGCGTTTTCCACATGGCGATCCATGCGCAGCGCCAGTGTTTCGAGACCCTGCATAATCATAAAGGCGTTAAACGGAGACAGCGCGCCACCCATATTGCGCAGTGGCACCACTCGGGCGCGCCCGATAAAGGGCGCATCGAAGTCATCGGCATAGGTCACACCGTGGTAGGAAGGATCCGGAGTATTAAATTGCGCGAAGCGCGGATTGTCTTTCCATTGGAAGTTGCCGCTGTCGACAATAATTCCGCCGATGGTGGTGCCGTGGCCGCCAATATATTTGGTCAGTGAGTGCACAACAATATCGGCGCCATGTTCAAAGGGGCGGCACAGGTAGGGTGTGGCAACGGTGTTGTCGACAATCACCGGCACGCCGTGGCGATGAGCCATAGCAGACAGCGCGGCAATATCCACCACATTGCCGGCGGGGTTGCCGATCGATTCACAGAACACCGCTCTGGTGTTGTCATCGATCAGAGCTTCGAGAGCGGCGATATCATCACCGGACGCCATGCGAACTTCGATTCCTTGCTGTGGCAGCGTATGAGCAAATAAATTGTAGGAGCCACCATAGAGCTGGCTGACACT
>JALRJD010000346.1 GCA_023255165.1 Porticoccaceae bacterium
GTAGACCGCAGGTCTAGGGCAAAACAGGTTGTTGGTTGCCGACTAAAGTGCCGACTGAATCAGCGCCATTTAATGATTGGCAGTCACAGCAAAATCTGTTTGAATAACAGCATGATTACTTTCCACAACTTCAAAGCATTCAGCATCGGCGCCTCAGCCGATGTTTCTGTTCGTGGACTATTTCTGCTGCTGCCCTGAGGGGCATCTATCGTAATACCTCATCAAAAATCCGTGCGCACAATTTCAAGCATTGCCCTATTTACTGATCGGGCAAAATTGCAGTGAAATTACGACCCCATCGGGGTCCGATCCGTTTTACAATGTCACCTTTCGCGCAGCCATGCATCAGCCAACCAAATGCCCTGGCAACCGAGTGTGACGCCCCAAGTGGGAAGAGAAGCAGAAAGAGAACCAGTATGAACAGCTCAGAGCAGACCAAAGAAAAATTAATTATTTTTGACACCACCTTGCGCGATGGCGAGCAGAGCCCCGGCGCATCCATGACCAAAGACGAGAAAGTGCGCATTGCCAAGGCGCTGGAAAAGTTGCGTGTCGATGTCATCGAAGCCGGTTTTGCGATCTCCAGCCAGGGTGATTTCGAAGCCATTCAGGCAATCGCCAATAGCGTGACAGAGAGCCGTATTTGCAGCCTTTCGCGGGCGGTCGCCGGTGATATTGAACGCGCCGCCGAAGCCCTCAAGGGCGCCAATGCTGGTCGTATTCACACCTTTATTGCAACATCACCAATCCATATGAAGCACAAGTTGCAAATGGAGCCGGACCAGGTTCTGGAGCAGGCGGTGGGCGCGGTAAAAATCGCCCGCAGTCTGATCGATGATGTGGAGTTTTCCCTCGAGGATGCCAGCCGCACCGAATTTGAATTTATGTGCCGGATCACCGAGGCGGTGATTAACGCCGGGGCACGCACCATCAATCTGCCCGATACCGTGGGCTATTCCGATCCCGGAGAATATGGCGCGATGATTGCGCGGCTGCTCAACACCGTGCCCAACGCAGACAAGGCCATTTTTTCGGTGCACTGTCACAATGATTTGGGTCTTGCCGTGGCCAACAGTCTGTCGGCAGTGCAGAGTGGCGCGCGTCAGGTTGAATGCACAATCAATGGTCTTGGCGAGCGGGCCGGTAATGCCTCTCTTGAAGAGCTGGTGATGGCGATTCGCACGCGCCGGGATGTGTTCCCGGTGGAAACCAATATCGACACTGTGCATATAGTGCCGACCTCGCGACTTGTCTCCAGTATCACCGGTTTTCCGGTGCAGCCGAACAAGGCAATTGTCGGCGCTAATGCCTTTGCCCATGAGTCCGGAATTCATCAGGACGGCATTCTCAAGTTCCGCGAAACCTATGAGATTATGAAGGCCGAAGATGTCGGCTGGAGCACCAATAAATTATCCCTGGGCAAACTGTCGGGTCGCGCCGCACTGGCCTCGCGTCTCGAAGAGCTGGGCATTAAGTTTGACAGCAAGGAAGAGTTTAACTCGGTGTTTGTGCGGTTTAAGGCGCTGGCCGACAAGAAGCGCGAGATCTTTGATGAAGATCTGCAGGCGCTGGTTTCGGAAGTGCAGATGGGTAGCGAAGCGGATATGTTAACCCTGGTCGATCTCGAGGTGTTGTCAAAGTCCGGTCAGGCGCCCCATTCCAAAATTGTGATCGGCTATCAGGATGGACAACATGCCGCCGAAGCCTCTGGCGATGGCGCGGTGGATGCGATCTTTAATGCGATTGAAAAAGTGGTTAGCAGCGGCACCAAATTGCAGCTCTATTCAGTCAATGCGGTGACCGAGGGCACCGACTCCCAGGGTGGCGTAACGGTGCGTTTGGAAAAAGATGGCCGCATTATCAATGGCCAGGGAGCCGACACCGATATTCTGGTGGCCAGCGCCAAGGCCTATCTCAATGCGCTGACCCTGATGCGCAACCCGGGCCGACTGCATCCGCAGTTAGGTGGCGTCTAGGTTAACGGATATGGAAAAAGCCCTGCAGGCGGAATATCTTCAGACTCTCGGCATCGTGCAATACGTGTCGAGAGATGCTGTGATTGAAGAGCACAAGTCTGCAGGCAGCCCATCGCTTAAAGCCAAACTTGCCGCCCAGCCAGGGGCTTTCGATACTGAGCCAGCTCAAGCCAAATCGGCGACGGGCGAGAGCATGAAGGGTGAGAGTGTGACGGTGGAGAGCGTGGCGACTGGGCAAGCTGCCGGTAAAAAATCACCCGTGGCAGCGCGGATTAATATTGATTTTGAATCCCCCGCACAATCTAAAAAATCATCCAAATCGTCTGCCAAAATAGCGCCCCAGCCAGTGGATCAGACAACAGCAGCTGCCGGGCAAAACCGTGCTGCTGAATTAGCTGCCGAATTAATTGAAGTTCAATTTTCTCTCTGGCAACCCAATGCCGAGGTGCTGGTGTGCAGTGCCGTCGAGGGTGCGCTGGCGGATGCGGAGCAGATGCAACTGCTGACCAATATTCTCAATGCTCTAGGCGCTGCGGTTTCAAGGTTGCCGCAGATGGAGTTGGTGGAGTGGCCGCCCTATGCCAATGCCGAGGGCGATGAAAAGGACGTGCGTGAGTTTCTCTCAACGCTGTTGCAGGCGCGACTCAGCACTCGACCGGTTACCTATCTGCTGTTGATGGGTGAGGCCGCGGCCGACTGGCTGTTAAGTGCCGAGCAGCGCGCCGGGTCCAAAGGCTACGGCCAGCTGGCGCTGAGCGCCGGCGTCACCGCGCTGATGGTGCCATCCCTGAGCGCAATGATTGCCACGCCGCAGCTTAAGGCTGACGCCTGGCAGGTGTTAAAATCTGTGTCGTTTGCGCCATCTTCTTCCTGAACTCAAAATCTGAATGATAATCGCCTCCGACAATATCACTGTGCGCCCGATGCGCGCCGAGGATATTGAGCGCATCACTGCCATCGAAGTGGAAGTGACGCCGGCGCCCTGGAGTCGAGCGCAGTTTGAGGACAGCCTTGAGCGTAGT
>JALRJD010000360.1 GCA_023255165.1 Porticoccaceae bacterium
ACCTTTAAAACGACGCTGATACCAGTCACTCATGGCGCCGCCAAACAGAGTGCCAGCGGTGCCAAAAATCAGATAAATCAAACCGTAAAGGCCAGTGATATAACCGGCCTCAAAACCGCGCTCGGTAATCAACCAGGGAATTGCAAAGGTGCCCGCCCCAATTGGAATATGCAGCATCACCGCACCGAGCATAATCCAGATCAGCACCGGTGAACTCTTTAACACCTGCCACAGATCCGCCAGTCCCTCGCGCCAATGCACCGCCGGCTGTGGCTCGGCAGCGGTTTCGGCAACCGGCTCCATGGCGCCACGCTGCGGATCTTTCATCAGCAACAAACCAATCGCCAGCACAATGCCGATGGCCCCAAGCAAATAGAAACAGTTGCGCCAGCCAATGCTAACCCCCAGCGTTCCCGCCAAAATAAAGGCCAGACTGGTGCCCACCGGCACGCCGAGATAATAGAGCCCCACCGCGGTGCCGCGCTGACGCTGGGGAAAAACATCTGATAACAGTGACATGGAAGTGGGCGTCATGGTTGACTCGCCTACCCCGATAAGCAGCCGTGAAAGTCCGATTTGCAGAAAGCTTTTTGCCGCACCGGACGCCATGGTCAGCGCACTCCACAGCACCAGACCGGCGGCAATTAAACGCGGGCGATGAAAGCGGTCGGCAAGCGCACCCATAAACAGACCCATGCCCACATAACAGACGGTAAAGATCCAGCCATTTAGCAGACCAAACTGGGAGGGGCTCAGATCCAGATCCTGCATAATGGTCTGCGCAAAGGCAGCGATTAAACTGCGATCGAGCATATTGAGAATATTGAGCAGCATCAGAAATAGCAGAATGCTCTTTGCCCGGGGCGCCGCCTGAATTTCTTGTATGGTTTGGATCTTTGGCACAGATTGCCCCCTCTTTTTTGGTTCTGTTTTTATTCTGTTTGTTTTTCTATTTGTCATTCAATTACGTCGGCCGGCACAGTAAACACTGCTATGGCAGACTGAATCGCCGCACCGTTGCCGCTGCAAGACTTTACCCTAAGCTGCGGCAAATAAAAGCATTGTCTTGATTTATGATTGAGACATTTCTACAGTGTGTCGCGTATAGCAAGTGTCATAACAACAATAACGGGGAAAAAATATGTCTTTAGATGCGGTTATAGCGGGTTTACAAGAGAAGGTTGGGGAAGATTGCGGTTTGGGCGCTACCCTTAAATTTGATTTTGGTGACGACGGCACTCTGGTTCTCGACGCAACTCAGGTTCCCAATGTGATCAGCGCAAGTGATGCCGAGACCCAGTGCACCATGGCCATCAGCCTCGCCGACTTTATGGAAATGGCCGAAGGCCGACTCGACGGCACCATGGCCTTTATGTCCGGCAAGCTGAAAATTCAGGGCGATATGGGCATTGCCATGAAACTGGCGCCGCTTTTGCGTTGAGCCATTGGTAATTCGTCATTAGCAAATAGTTATTGGCCATAAAAAATACCCCGCGACAGTGACCGGCGCGGGGTATTTTTTATCTGGCATAAATATGAAACTAAAGCCCGTACTGCCGCGCCGCCAGATCGCGCATAATCTCCTCGGAACCACCACCAATCGCATTGACCCGCACCTCACGATAGATGCGCTCAACGCGACTGCCGCGCATATAGCCAATGCCCCCCAAAATCTGCATCGCCTCGCGGGCACAGAATTCCATAGTCTGACTACACTGCACTTTTAGCACCGCGATATCCCCGGCATTACTGCGACCCGCTTCCACCTCCTGACAGGTATGGTTGAGGTATGCCTGAGTGGCATTAATGCGCTGCTTCATCTCGGCAATTTTGTGCCGAATCACCTGATGATCTGCAAGCCGCTGGCCAAAGGTCTTGCGCTCTTTGGCCCAGGCCGCCGCATCCTCCAGACAGACCCGCGAGAACGCCTCCATCGCCGCCGACATACCCAGGCGCTCGGCATTGAAGTTGTTCATAATCACCGCAAAACCCCTGTTCTCCTGACCGATTAAATTGCCTACCGGCACGCGCACATTATCAAAATAAATGGTCGCAGTATCGGAGCACCACCAACCCTGCTTCTTATCCAGCGCCGTACGTGAAACACCTTCAGCATCGGCTGGAATCAGCAGCATCGATACGCCGCCCGCGCCCTCACCGCCAGTGCGCACCGCGGTGGTAAACCAGTTGGCATTCATGCCGCCAGTGATATAAGTTTTGCAGCCATTGACCACATAGTGATCACCATCCAGCCTGGCGGACGTGGTTAACTGCGCCACATCAGAACCGCCGCCGGGCTCGGTAATCGCCAGTGAAATGCGCTTGCTGCCCGCCAACACCGGTGGCGCAACCTCCCGCTTGATCGCCTCGCTGGCAAAATTAATCACCGGCGGCAACCCAATACCGTGCACCATCAATGTCGCGCTAATACCACCCACAGCGACTCGCGCCAGCTCTTCGTTAAGAATATTTTTATGCCAGATATCGATGCCCTCGGAGAGGCCACCGAATTCTTCGGGATAACCCAAACCCAAAATGCCAACCGCCGCCGATTTGGGCCACAGCTCAGCGGGAATAGCGCCCTCCTCATCCCACTGCTCGGCAAAGGGAATCACCTCGCGATCAAAAAACCGCCGCAACTGCGCACGAAACTCATGGTGCTCAGCCGTTAAATGGCTGTTGTGTAAGCGCGCGCTGTCAAAATCGAGAGCCATTGAATTTCCCCGTTATTTAGAATTATTGAACCAGCATGATAGTAGGCAGCGCCAGTGTTGGCGGCAAGCGAATTAACGCCAATGATATTGGAATCAATGCCAATGGCGGGGAACCGCGGGGATTGAACCCGTCGGCCTGGGACCACCTAATCTATCACCCAAGAGCAAACCAACACGTCTTTGCGAGGGACCGAAGCGCTCTATTAATGTCATTTCCAAGCTGCCTATGCGGCAGTAGCGGCTGTGTAATTCTGGGACTGCGGTATGGCCGCAGTGTCAAATTCGTTCTTCTGCCAAATAGTCTTCTA
>JALRJD010000018.1 GCA_023255165.1 Porticoccaceae bacterium
CCAGGCATAATACCGATCTTGCACTCACCCGGAGTGATCACGCCAGGGCAGTTGGGGCCGATCAGACGCACGCCCAGATTGTCGCAAACCACTTTACAGTCGAGCATATCCAGAGTCGGGATGCCCTCGGTGATGCAGACGATCAGCTTGATGCCAGAGTTAGCCGCTTCGAGGATAGAGTCTTTACAAAATGGAGCCGGCACATAGATCACCGACGCTTCGGCGCCAGTGGCTTCAACCGCTTCCGCAACCGTGTTAAATACAGGCAGACCGAGGTGCGTGGTGCCGCCTTTGCCCGGTGTTACGCCGCCAACCATTTTGGTGCCGTACGCAATCGCCTGCTCGGAATGGAAGGTGCCCTGGCCGCCAGTAAAACCCTGACAGATAACCTTGGTGTCACTATTAATTAAGATCGACATTTCAGTTACCCTCCGCCGCTTTAACAACTTGTTGCGCAGCATCCGTCAGGCTGGTTGCCGCAATAATCGAGAGACCGGATTCGGCCAGTTTTTTGGTACCCAGCTCGGCGTTGTTGCCTTCGAGACGCACAACCACCGGAACCTTGACGCCAACTTCTTCAACCGCGCCGATAACACCGTCGGCGATCAGGTCACAGCGAACAATGCCGCCGAAGATATTGATCAGTACCGCTTTTACATTTTCATCCGAGAGGATAATTTTAAATGCCTCAACCACACGCTCTTTGGTCGCGCCGCCGCCCACATCGAGGAAGTTGGCCGGTGAACCGCCGTGCAGCTGAACAATGTCCATGGTACCCATAGCCAGGCCTGCGCCATTGACCATGCAGCCGATATTGCCGTCGAGAGCCACATAGTTGAGCTCAAATGCCGCAGCATGTGCTTCGCGGGCATCTTCCTGTGAAGGATCGTGCATCTCTTTCAGCTTGGGCTGACGATACATGGCATTGCTGTCGATAACGATTTTGGCGTCAAGACAGTGCAGATTGCCTTCGTCGGTAATCACCAGCGGGTTAATTTCCAGCAACGCCAGATCGCGCTCTTCGAAAAGCTTGGCGAGGCCGAGGAAGATCTGTACAAACTGCTTGATCTGAACGCCCTGCAGCCCGAGCTTAAAGGCCAGTTCGCGGCCCTGGTATGGCTGTGCGCCAGTGACCGGGTCGATGATTGCCTTGAGGATTTTTTCCGGTGTCTCTTCTGCCACTTTCTCAATCTCAACGCCACCTTCAGTCGATGCCATAAAGACAATGCGACGGGTTGCGCGATCGACGACAGCGCCAAGGTAGAGTTCCTGGGCGATATCGGTGCAGGTTTCAACCAGGATGCGGCTGACCGGCTGGCCGTTGGCATCAGTCTGGTAGGTGACCAGGTTTTTACCCAGCCAGTTGCTGGCAAATGCTTCAATCTCTTCTTTCGAGCTAACCAGCTTGACACCACCAGCCTTACCGCGGCCTCCGGCGTGGACCTGGGCTTTAACCACCCAGCGATCACCGCCAATGGTGTCGGCAGCAGCAACTGCCTCGGCGATGGTTTCCGCGGCAATGCCCTTGGAAACTGGCAGTCCATATTCGGCAAAAAGCTGCTTACCCTGATATTCGTGCAGGTTCATACTTTACTTCCCGTTAATGTGTTGAATGAATAAAACAACGGAGCTACCCGAGGATAACTCCGTTTAATGATTGCGTTGATTTAGCGACGCTTGCGGTTGGCCATATGGATGGCCGCACCATTCACTGCCAGAGCGGCTTCGTGCACCGCCTCTGAGAGTGTTGGGTGACTGAACACAGTCATACCCAGATCTTCCGCGCTGGAGCCAAACTCCATCGCAATCGCCACCTGCTGAACCAGATCGGCGGCGCTTGGGCCAACAATATGGCAACCGAGAATGCGGTCGGTATCAGCGTGAGCAATAATTTTAACCATGCCATCCGCATCGTTGGCAGCCACCGCGCGACCGATCGCCGCAAACGGGAAGGTGCCAACATTGTAGGGCTCACCCGCGGCCTTTACCTGCTCTTCGGTCTGACCCACAGAGGCGACTTCAGGATGGGTGTAGATAACATTGGGCACGATATCATAGTTCATCTGTGCTTTATGGCCGGCGATCACTTCCGCCACCATTACGCCCTCTTCTGAACCTTTGTGCGCCAGCATCGGGCCACGCACCAGATCGCCGATGGCGTAAACGCCGGGCACATTGGTGGCGCATTGTTCGTTGACAAAGATCGAACCGCGTTCATCCAGCTGCACGCCGCTGCCGGGAGCCAGCAGGCCATCGGTGAATGGACGGCGGCCAACGCAGACAATCAGCTTGTCAAAAGTCTCTTTGTGCTCGGAACCATCGGCCATCACATAGGTGACATTAACTTTTTTGCCTTTGATTTCAGTGCCGGTCACGCGGGCGCCAAGACGGATATCGAGGCCCTGTTTGGTAAAGATTTTCTTCGCTTCCTTGGCGATAGCTTTGTCCATAATCGCCAGAAAGTCTTCCATCGCTTCAAGCAACACTACCTCAGAGCCGAGACGATTCCACACCGAACCCAGCTCGAGACCAATCACGCCGGCGCCAATCACACCGAGTCGCTTGGGCACAGCAGAAATTTCCAGAGCACCGGTGGAGTCGACAATCAGATCGCCATCAACCGGGGCAACCGGAATAGCGATCGGCAGCGAGCCAGACGCGAGGATCACGTTGTCCGCTTCCAACACTGACACATTGCCATCGTTGTCGGTGAGTTCAACCTTCTTGCCCGCCAGCAGCTTGCCAGTGCCGTAGAGGCCAGTGACGCCATTGGCTTTAAACAGGCCGGCAATACCACCAGTAAACTGTTTAATAATTTTGTTTTTGCGCTCCAGCATTGCGGCGATATCAATCTTGACACCGGAAGTGCTGATACCGTGAATGCCGAGCTCTTCTTTGGCTTCGTGATATTTAAACGAGCTGTCGAGCAATGTCTTTGATGGAATGCAGCCCACATTGAGGCAGGTTCCGCCGTTCACACCCTTGCCGTCAGCATCTTTCCATTTTTCGATACAGGCGGTTTTAAGGCCTAACTGAGCGGCGCGAATGGCGGACACATAGCCCGCAGGGCCACTGCCGATAACGATTACATCATATTTTTCTGACATGTTATTTCCTATATATATCAAAGACGTATGGATTATATTTCAAGCAGTATCTTAGCTGGATCTTCAAGCAGTTCCTTGATTGTCACCAGGAATTGCACTGCTCCCTTGCCGTCAATTAAACGATGGTCATATGACAGCGCCAAGTACATCATCGGACGGATAACCACCTGACCGTTGACCGCAACCGGACGCTCCTGAATTTTGTGCATACCCAAAATCGCAGACTGTGGCGGATTGATAATCGGCGTTGAAATCAGTGAACCGTAGACACCGCCATTGGTGATGGTAAAGGT
>JALRJD010000055.1 GCA_023255165.1 Porticoccaceae bacterium
TAAATGTGCCGGAGCGCCGCAGAAGGCACTCTATCTGTCCGCGGATTACTGGCTGAAAAACGAGCGTCTCGACAATATTAATATCGATTTTTGCAACGCCGGCGGGGTACTGTTTGGCGTCCCAGCCTATGTCGATGCACTGATGTCCTATATCAAAAAATATCGCGCCGACCTGAGCTTTAACCACAATCTGGTCAAGGTCGACGGCCCCAACCAGAAAGCCTGGTTTGATGTCACCGACAGCGATGGCAATAAAACCCAGATCTGTAAAGAATTCGATATGTTGCATGTTTGCCCGCCGCAGCAGGCGCCCGAGTTTATTCGCGCCAGCGGCCTCTCCGATCAGGCCGGGTGGCTGGATGTCAACCCGCAGACCTTGCGTCACAACCGCTACACCAATATCTGGGGTCTTGGTGATGTGATGAACACCACCAACGCCAAAACCATGGCCGCGGTGCGCAAGCAGGTGCCGGTGGTGGCCGCCAATATCTGTGCGGTGCAGGCCAGCCAGGAACCGGGCGCGGCCTACGACGGTTACGGTTCCTGTCCGCTGACCGTTGAGCGCGGCAAGATAGTGCTTGCCGAATTCTGCTATGGCGGACGCGTGGCGCCGACCTTCCCGTCGTGGATCAATAACGGCACCAAACCAACCAGGCTGGCCTGGCTGTTAAAAGCCGTTGGCCTGCCCTTTGTCTACTGGAACATGATGCTGAAAGGCCACGAGTGGTTCACTGACTGCCCGGCGGAAAAATAAATGATGATGTGGAAAAAACTGCTGGTCTCGCTATACCAGGCCGTGCCGGCAATATCCTGGCTGCGCGACTACAACCGTGCGACCTTTAAAGCGGATCTGGTTGCCGGCACTGTGGTGACCATGATGCTGATTCCGCAGTCGCTGGCCTATGCATTGCTCGCCGGGCTGCCCGCCGAGACCGGTCTCTACGCGAGTATTTTTCCACTGATTGCCTACGCCATCTTTGGCAGCAGCCGCACCCTCTCGGTTGGGCCGGTGGCGGTTGTCTCGCTGATGACCATGGTCGCGCTGAGCAACGTGGTTGAACAGGGTTCCACTGACTATCTCAGCGCCGCGATTGTGCTGGCGCTGCTGACCGGCGGCATCCTGGTGGTCATGGGCATTTTTCGGCTCGGCTTTATCGCCAACTTTTTGTCTCACACGGTAGTCTCCGGGTTTATTACCGCCTCAGGTATTTTGATTGCCCTGAGTCAGCTGCGACATATTTTTGGCATCTCGGCTCACGGCGACACGGTTCCGGACATTCTCTCCACCCTGATGGCCAACCTGAATGGCATTAACACCACGACCGCAGCGCTGGGCCTACTGGTGCTGGCGTTTCTGTTCTGGGCGCGCTCTGGCGTGGTGCCAATGCTGACTCGCGCCGGTATCGAACATAACAATGCCGCATTGATTGCCAAAGCCGCACCGGTTATCGGCGTGATCGCCACCATTCTCTGTGTCTGGGGCTGGCGTCTCGACACTCAAGGTGTGGCGATTGTCGGCGCCATTCCAACCGGTTTGCCAGTACTGGTCTGGCCCAAGGTGACGCTGGCGCTGGTCGAGCAACTCTGGGTGCCGGCACTGAGTATCGCCATTATTGGCTACGTCGAATCGGTCTCGGTGGGCAAAACCCTGGCCGCGAAAAAGCGCGGCAGCATTAATGCCAACCATGAGCTGTTCGGGCTTGGCGCAGCCAATATTGCCTCGGCTTTTTCCGGCGCCTTTCCAGTCACTGGTGGCCTGTCCCGCTCGGTGGTAAATTTTGATGCCGGCGCCGCCACTCAGGCAGCAAGTATTTATGCCGCCATTGGCATTGCCCTGGCGTCGCTTTATCTCACGCCGATGCTCTACTTTTTGCCCAAAGCAACGTTGGCGGCAACCATTATTGTCGCGGTGCTGTCGATTGTGGATCTCTCGATTCTGAAAAAGACCTGGCGCTATTCGAGCAGTGATTTCCGCGCGGTGATGATTACCATTCTCGGCACACTGTTGTTTGGTGTTGAGATGGGTGTGATCTGCGGCGTGCTGCTGTCGATCGGCCTCTACCTCTACCGCACCTCAGTGCCCCATGTGGCCGAGGTCGGCCTGGTGGAGAACACCCAGCATTTTCGCAATGTGCGTCGCTACCATGTCACCACCAACCCAAAGATTCTCAATCTGCGCGTGGATGAAAGTCTGTTTTTTGCCAACGCCTCGTTTCTGGAAAATCTGATTTACAACAAGGTCTATGAAAATGATCAAATCGCCCATGTGGTGTTGATGTGCAGCGCGATCAACGAAATTGATTTCAGCGCTCTGGAAGTGCTCGAGATGATTAACCAGCGGCTCGCCGAGCAGGGCATCAAGCTGCATCTGTCGGAAGTAAAGGGCCCGGTGATGGACGCCCTGCGCTACTCCGGGTTTGGCGAACATCTGTCGGGCAATATCTATCTGACTCAGTTTGAAGCCTTTGAAGATTTAAATCGCGCCACGAAAATTTAAACACCTGATCCCTGCAACTTATATTCCATCGCAAAGCGAGTAAACTCTGGTGCGAATAGCAGATAAAACCACTGGCTATAGCTTTTGCCGGCAAAGCACGGTAAATTTTGGTCCATCGGGCCGCAGAGCCCGAGATAAAAACAACAATAAAAAAACCGGGGGGTTATTTTGTCATTTACCGTTACCGC
Organism: Porticoccaceae bacterium; assembly: GCA_023255165.1. GTDB lineage: Bacteria > Pseudomonadota > Gammaproteobacteria > Pseudomonadales > Porticoccaceae > HTCC2207. The sequence goes on from JALRJD010000055.1 coordinate 2,686, forward strand.
ATCTGAGGGCGCCTGTGGCGCCACCATTAACGGGCTGGATCTCTCGCAAGCGCTGGACGATGCGACCATTGCGCAGATTCGCGCCGCCTGGCTAAAGCACCATGTTATTTGCTTTCCAGACCAGACTATTGATGACGACGACCTCGAACGTTTTAGCCAATATTTTGGCGAGTTTGCCGGCGACCCCTATATCGCATCACTGAAAGACCGTAAAAATATTATTGAGTTGCGACGCACTGCTGACGAGCAGACACCAATCTTTGCCGAAGCCTGGCACACCGACTGGAGTTTTGGCGCAACACCCCCCGCGGCAACCATTCTCTATGGCATTACCATCCCGCCCCACGGCGGCCACACCAGCTTTATCAATCAGCACAAAGTGCTCAATGAGATGCCAGAGGATCTCTATAACCGCCTCAAAGACAAGGTCGCGCTGCACTCCGCGCAGAAAGGTTACGCCCCGGATGGGCTCTATGGTGAACAGGAAAAAGGGGCTGGCCGCGGCTTTAAAATCAACTTCTCAGAGTCCGCCTACGCAGTGCAACCGCACCCGATCGTTCGCCAACATCCGGAGACCGGTGAAAAATGCATCTACGGCTGTTTTGGTTACATTATTGGTATCGAAGGCATGGACGAAGATGAGTCGATGGCGCTGCTTGAAGAGCTCTATCTGTGGCAAACCCAAGAGGAGTTTCAGTATAACCATCACTGGAGAGCCGGCATGTTGGTGATGTGGGACAACCGCTCAGTGCTGCACAAAGCCAATGGTGGCTATCAGGGTTATGAGCGGGTATTGCATCGCACGGTAGTGGGATAACTGCTGTGAGACTCTCGGTTAAAAAGTGAATTTAAATCGATAAAAAAGATAACGTACAAAATCAGCCAAAGAGCTGATGCCAAGGGGAAATCATGATCTTACTGGACAAATTTAACTGCGTTGCCGACATCACACGCTACCAGGCGAGCATCAATGGTGAGCGTGTCGCCCAGTTTTTTGAAGGCCGCGAGACCACCTACGCCGAACTCGACCTCCGCGCCAGCCAGATCGCCAATGGCCTGATGGCCGCCCACTGTGTGCCGGGCACCCGCATCGGCTACCTCGGTAAAAACAGCGACTACTATTTTGAAGTGATGGCCGGCACCGCCAAAGCCAATGTGGTAATCGCAGCGGTGAACTGGCGATTGGCGCCCCCGGAAATTGAATATGTGCTTAACAATGCCGAAGTTGAAATACTCTTTGTCGGCGCCGAGTTCTATGCAATAGCCCATCAAATCATCCCCTCTCTGCCTGCGCTGCGCATGGTTATTGCCCTCGATGGCGGTGACGATGCATGGCCGACATTTAGCGAGTGGCGCGACCGACAGTCCGACCTTGACCCCATGCTGCCGATCGCCATGAATGACGATATTTTGCAGATGTACACCAGCGGCACCACCGGCCACCCCAAAGGCGTACGCCTGACCAACGCCAACTATCTCGACCTGCTGGACCAGGCCGCCAATGGCGGTTGGGGCGATTGGCAGGCAGGTGAAGCCAGCATTATCGCGATGCCGATCTTTCATGTTGCCGGCGCCAATCTGGGTGTTATCGGGCTAGCGCAGGGGCTGAAAAATGTCATCCTCAGAGATATCGACCCGGTGGTGATTCTCGACCTGCTGGAACAACATCGCATTCGCTATGCCTTTTTTGTGCCCGCGGTGATTCTGTTTTTAAACTCTGTGCCGGGGGTTGCCGAGCGCGATTTTTCCAACCTGGAAATGATTCTCTACGGCGCCAGCCCAATCTCGGAAGAGGTGCTGCTCACCGCAACCGATATTTTTAAATGCAAGTTTTGCCAGGTCTATGGCCTCACTGAAACCTCCGGCGCTGGCACCATGCTGCCACCGGAAGACCACGACCCGGCGCGGGGTAAACTGCGCTCCTGCGGCAAGCCAGCAGCCACTGCGGAAGTGCGCATCCTCGGCCACGACGGCGAGATTTTACCCGCCAATGAGGTCGGCGAAATTCTCTATCGCTCTGGCAGCCTGATGAAAGGCTACTGGAAAAATGACGAAGCCACCGCCAAGAGCATTAAGGATGGGTGGTTTTACACTGGCGATGCAGGATATCTCGATGACGAAGGTTATCTGTTTATTCACGACCGCATCAAAGACATGATTGTCTCGGGTGGCGAAAACGTCTACCCCGCCGAAGTGGAAAACGCCCTGTTTAACCACCCGGCAATTGCTGATGTCGCCGTGATTGGCGTGCCCGACGATAAATGGGGAGAAGCGGTTAAAGCGGTGGTGGTGTTAAAACCCAACCAAAGCGCCAGCGAAGAAGAGATTATTCGCCATGCAAGAGAAAATATCGCCGGCTATAAGGTGCCCAAAAGTGTCGATTTTGTTACCGCCCTGCCACGCAATCCAACTGGAAAATTACTCAAGCGCGAACTGCGCGCGCCCTACTGGGAAGCCAAGGGCCGGCAGATAAATTAGTCGCTCGCCAAGGCTAGGCGCACACCACTTCTTTCCAGACGCTGTCGGCAGTGTATTCCAGCGAGGCCACAAACTCGTGGGCGCTCCAGTTTTCGATCATACTCAGCAGATACTGGCCATCGGTTTTGCGATAGAGGTGATACTGTTGCCCGACGCGGGGCACAAAGTTATATGACGCACTGTAGGCAAGCTCGTTGAGCGCAGCGAGGTTTTTAATTGCCTCGTATTCCCTGTTTAATAACTCAACGGCGTTCTCAAAATAATTTCTGGTCAATGAGCCGCGCTCTGACAAAAACAGGTCTGTATCGGGCAGCACGATCGAGGGCGCACTGGAGGTGGTTCCGTAAGGGAGCAGAGCTTTTTTTAAACCCGTCATTGCAACTATCCTGAGTGAGTAATACTTGTTCACCCTACGGTTCTATGGGCCAGTTCGGACCACTTGACACCATCACAGCTCGGTTATTTCCCGCCGCATCGGTAAAAAAATCCCTCGCATTTCGCAATACGAGGGATTGATTTTGATGGACGGCAACAATCAATTTTGCAAGAGGCCCGCCAAACAGGCGGAACGTCCCACTTTTTATTCAGTTTGATTTAAAGCCTTCTCTTTTGATGCTTTTAGTACGACTTTCATCTCACCATCCGTTCCCACCAGCGGGTGATACTTCCCATAAGGTAATGTTGAAACAGCGGCAGCATTTACTTGTCTGGCAATCGGAATATAGTCTGTAAGCGCTGTTGCAATTGCGGTTTTAACGATGTCCGCCAATATAAATCCGGTGGAATCTCCAGCGGTATCAACAACAATCTGCTGATCATATGACCACAGCACCTCATTGGTCGTAGCTGAAACCAAAACATAGCTCATACCAACGGTAACATTGGCTGCTATGACAACATAGTTTGTGTCCCAGTTGTTGATCGTAATATATAAAACCGAGTCGACACCAAAGTTGTCTTTAAAAACACTGGCTGGCAAACCAGTTATTTGGCTACCTTCAATAATTCCATCGCGTTTAAAAATATCTGAAACAATCGATATTGGCAGCACATAATAACCGTTGTCTGCAAACGGAATTGTTAGAGTTGAATTGATCAAGTCTGCGGCATCAGCTGCTGTCGACTTGTTGATTGCAGGAACCACCAGAATAGAAACAGGTTTTTCAGTTTCCGAGTACATCTTGGGATAAGCCTGCTGCTTTGTTTCTATTTCTGCACATCCACTTGCAAAAAGCACGAATACAACAAGTAAGCCTAGTATTTTTTTCATTGGTCTTGACTCCCTTGTGACTGGCCACTTATCAATTTTTCCAGGAATACTTTTGACTCAGGATAAAGCGCCATCTCAGCACCGTATTCAGCGACTGCTTCATTCATCTGGTTGGTCGATGCCAGTAAATTCCCCAATTCCGCATGTATACCCGGAGGAACTCGTAAATTCTTGTCTGCAGATATAGCGATAATATCTCTTAACGTTTCTTTATGAGCCGCAGTTGTTATATCAGAGGGCTCTTTGATCATGTCATGGTAGGTGTACGAGTATTTACCCCAATAATATCCGCCCGGAGAGACGCTGGTGCAACCGGCTGTCAGTGCTACGATGCATAGTAGTGCTAAAATTTTCACTTTTTAATCCTCAGTTCTCTCGTTTGACCTTTTCCAACATATAACTCTTGATCATACGCTGTGTAACCATCATGACTAACGGTTACTCGCTGCATGCCTTCACGAACCTCTATAACAACCGTTTCCAGCTT
>JALRJD010000079.1 GCA_023255165.1 Porticoccaceae bacterium
CTATTGTTGAAAAGCCTGTGGCGATTGGTGAAGTGATACGTGAAAGTCAAGTCATGCCGGCAAGATTGATTGGCCCAAGATTGGGAAAATCAATTGAGCCATCACGGTTAATTTCCAGACTGTGTGAGGTATTGAGTTTGCCGTAGAAATTAACGTCCACGGTATCGCCAGGGCCGAGAAGATAGTCCGGTGAAACCGGGGTATGAGAAGCCTGCTCAAAACTGCTGGGCTCACCAGCAAACAGGTCATAGCCAAACGGCTGCAGCCTTTGAGTCTTGTCGCGTTGATGTTTGTCGCGCTGCTGTTTTTGATCGCCTTTTTCGTATTGCTTGTCGCCGCGCGGGTCTTTGCCTTCTGTGCCAAATTCGGCTTTATCGCCGGGTTGATTGTCAAATCCGGCTCGCTCTCCGTTCTTGTCCTTGCGTGGGGCGACCAAGCTCTCTCTTTTGTCTGCGCTGTCCGGCAGCTCAAGCTGCTCAAGACTGCTGCACAGTTTGTCGAGATCATAGCCGGCACTTTTGGCCAGCTGTTTGCCCTTTTGGTCGATGTTGCTGCAGAGTTGTCGCGCCTCATTCAGGCTTTCACTGGCCGCCGCAATAGACTTGTCTTGATCCTGAGCTGTTGCAGTCGAGACTAAACCCATGCTCAGGCCAAGACTCAGGCCCAAACTCAGGCCCAGAACCAGGCTTAGCTTCAAACCGACGCAAAGGACTAAATGGCAAAGTGAAAAAAGGCGGGATTTGTGGTTCATCTAACAGCTCCATGTTGTGTGGTCTTGATTCCTTTCGATCGTCGTTGCCGGCGTGCGCAGCTGCGACGGACGAGAGCGCTATGTTACTCCTGTTGCTGGTCTGAGTTAGGCGTCGCCCCCACTGCTTGCCACCAGACTGGTAAATGGCAGCGATGCCGAGACCTGTTGATTCAACAGATTAATCAATACTATAGCTCGTTGAGTGCCATCGGGCTGAGAAAAGACTGCATTGAGGCCACGAAAAGGCCCGTCGACGATTTGCAGTGAGTCGCCTTTTTTCGGCAGCTTGGAAACCACCTCGTCATTAGCCGGGTCGGTGCGGCGCATCAGCTGGTCAATCAGCGTCTCGGGAACCTTGACCGGCGCCCCGGCACAGGTAACAAAATGGCTGACACCACGGGTGGAACGAACGGTGGTCGACGACACCGATTCCTGGTTGAAATTGACAAACAGATAGCCGGGAAAAAGCGCCTCCTGCTTGACCACGCGGGAACCGCGCAATACTTTTTCGACGCGGATCATCGGGCAAAATGAATTGACCCCCTGGCGCTCAAGGTTCTCAACCGCCCTGTTTTCCTGCTTCGATTTAGTTTGAAGTAAAAACCATTTCCCCATATCCAACATCCTGTGAGATTGTAATAAACCGCCAAATTGTACTCAATCAATCGAGCAGAGAGAGAAGTTCTTCCTGACATTTTTCCATCAGGTCTCTGTCACCGCGAGTCTCCAGATTGAGTCTCACTACTGGTTCGGTATTGCTCATGCGCAGATTAAACCGCCACTGCGCAAATTCCATTGAAATGCCATCCGTCTCATCAATCACCAGCGCGCTCGATTCGTAGTGCTCGCGCACTCGCTGAATCGCTGCCGCGGGGTCAGCAATCGTGCGGTTAATCTCGCCCGGCGAAGGATAGGCCTCAACCATTTGATTAACCAACTGAGAAAGTGGCTTGCCACTGCGGGTGATCAACTCCATGACCAACAGCCAGGGAATCATACCGCTGTCGCAGTAAAAGAAATCACGAAAATAATGGTGAGCACTCATTTCACCGCCATACACCGCGTCCTCGGAACGCATGCGCTCTTTAATAAAGGCATGGCCGGTTTTTGACTGAATGGCCTGTCCGCCATTGCGCGTCACCACATCGATGGTATTCCAGGTCAGTCGTGGGTCGTGGACAATCTTGGCGCCCCGATTTTTCAACAGAAAGGCTTCGGCCAGCAGGCCGACAATATAATAGCCCTCAATAAAGTTGCCCTTTTCATCAACCAGAAAACAGCGGTCGAAGTCGCCATCCCAGGCAATACCCATATCCGCGCCATGTTCCAGCACGGCATCGATGGTTGGGGCGCGGTTTTCATGCAGGATGGGATTGGGAATACCATTGGGGAAAGTGCCGTCGGGCTGGTTAAATATTTTGACCAGTTCAACTGGCAGCTTGAGTTCGGCGAAGCGTTTCTCAATCGCGTCCACCACATGACCTGCCGCACCGTTGCCTGCATTCATCACCAGTTTTATAGGCGTAATAGCACTGATATCGATATAGCTGAGCAGATGGTCGAGATAGGCGTCGAGCACCGACATCTTTTGATAGTCACCGCGCGCCGCTGGATCCGTGGCGGCAAAATTATTGTCTTCGGCGAGACGTTTGATCTCCAGCAGGCCGGTGTCCGAGCTGAT
>JALRJD010000087.1 GCA_023255165.1 Porticoccaceae bacterium
ATATTGCCGCGGCGGAAACCAGTTGGGCCGTTGCGGCAAAAATGCTTGCCGACGACAGCTACCATTTGGTGGTGCTCGACGAGCTGACCTATATGCTGAGCTTTAAATACCTCGACGAAGAGATGGTGATGACAGCATTGAAAAACCGCCCGGAAAATCAGTCGGTAGTGGTGACCGGCCGCGGTGGTGGCAATGCGCTGGTTGAATGGGCCGATACGGTCTCTGAAATCAAAGAGATCAAGCATGCCTACAACGCCGGTGTTATGGCGCGCAAAGGTGTGGATTTCTAATTGCGGCGCATTTCCTCGCCATGGTTGCTCGTGATACTGGCGCTGCTGCTGCCAGTGATTGCGCTGTATTCCATGACAGTGGGCACAGTCTCTATATCCATTGCCGATGCGTGGAACGCGCTTAGCCATAGCCTGTTTGGTGGTTCGACCACCGACGTCGAGGCGATTACCCGACAGACCCAGGTGATTCTGTTTGATATTCGATTGCCACGTATTTTATTGGCGATATTTGTTGGCGCTGTGCTCGCCAGCACCGGCGCTGTGATGCAGGGGTTGTTTCGCAACCCGCTCGCCGACCCCTCGTTAATTGGTGTCTCTGGTGGTGCATCGGTGGGCGCCAGCCTGGTAATTGTGCTGGCTGGCGGTGTTATCGAAAGCGGCTTGTTAATGGGCTTATCTCTGGTAGCGGCCGGTGCCTTTGTCGGTGGTTTTGTCGCGACCATTCTGGTCTATCGTCTGGCGACCTCCGGCATTGGCACCTCAGTGACCACCATGTTGCTGGCTGGCATCGCCATTGGCGCACTGGCTGGGGCGCTCAACAGCCTGCTCAGTTATTTTGCCGACAACGATATGCTGCGCCAGATCAGTCTCTGGCATATGGGCAATTTGACTGCTGCCAACTGGTCGAAAGTGCTGATTATGGCGCTGGTCAGTCTGCTTTTATTGGTCCGATTTCCCGGCGATAGCGGCGCGCTAAATGCGCTGCTATTGGGCGAATCGGAAGCGCGCCATCTGGGTATCGATGTGCAGCGCGTTAAACGTCGGCTGATTGTGCTGACCGCCCTGGGTGTCGGCGTGTCAGTGGCGCTGGCTGGTGTGGTTGGTTTTGTCGGGTTGATTATTCCCCATGTGGTACGCCTGTTAATCGGCCCGGATCATCGCTGGCTGATCCCCTGTTCGGCCTTGGCTGGCGCTATCCTGCTGGTGGTCGCCGACAGTCTGGCGCGGGTTGTGGTATTGCCGGCGGAACTGCCGACCGGGATTTTGACCGCACTGCTTGGCGCGCCATTCTTTATAGTGCTGCTGTTGCAGCAGCGTCGTGAGGTCTAGCTGATGAGTCTGGCCGCCGACAATATCTCTCTGCACCTTTCCGGCTTTGATCTGTTGCGCAATGTCAGCGTGCAGGTGGAGGCGGGCCAGGTGACCGCGATTGTCGGGCCCAACGGTGCCGGCAAGTCGAGCCTGCTGCGGGTGCTGACTGGCGAAAT
>JALRJD010000373.1 GCA_023255165.1 Porticoccaceae bacterium
AGTATGGCTCTAGGTATCAGGGGCAGCGCGGCCCAACCGCTTCTCGCTCGCACCTCAACTTCCACATCACCGATGTTGGCGAGCTGCCCGGCTTTGCCACTGGCTTCGTCAGTGTCCAGGACGAAGCCGCACAACTGGCCGCTTCGCTGCTCGATCTGCAGCCGGCACAGCTGGTGCTCGATGCCTGTTGTGCGCCGGGTGGAAAAACCTGTCATATCCTTGAGAGCGAACCCAAGCTCAAGAGCCTGGTTGCGATTGAACTGGAACAGCGACGCATGGGGCGAGTTGAAGAAAACCTGACGCGGCTCGGGCTTGAAGCGCAACTACTGGTTGCTGACGCATGCGCCCTTGAGAGCTGGTGGGACAAGCAGCTGTTTCAACGTATTTTGCTCGACGCGCCCTGCTCAGCCAGCGGCGTTATTCGCCGCCATCCGGATATCAAACTGCTGCGCAAACCTACGGATATTGATAAGCTAGCCGAGGTTCAGCTGCAGCTCTTGCGCAGTCTGTGGCAGACCCTGGAAGAGGGCGGTATTTTGCTCTATGCGACCTGTTCGGTTTTGCCCGATGAGAACGATCAGGTGATAGCTCGATTTTTACACGAGACCGCTGACGCCCGGCTGGATCAAATTGACGCCCAGTGGGGAATCAAAACAGAGTTCGGTCGGCAACTATTTCCCGCCATCGATGGAAACGACGGGTTTTACTACTCAAGATTGAGTAAAAAAGCGGCTTGAAAAGCAGCCCGATAAAAGCGGATAACAAACCGGAATAATATGAAAATAGTCATTGTAGGTGCAGGGCAGGTCGGCGGGACACTCGCGGAAAACCTCGCCCGTGAATACAACGATATCACCGTTGTCGATATTGATGAATCCACTCTGCGCGGCCTGCAGGACCGCCTCGATATCCGCACCGTGGTCGGTACCGGCTCACACCCGGATGTGTTGGTCAATGCCGGCATTGAAGAGGCGGATATGCTGGTCGCCGTCACCAACAGTGACGAGATTAATATTATTGCCTGCCAGGTTGCCTATTCGCTGTTTCACACTCCCACCAAAATTGCCCGAATTCGCTCGCGTAACTACACCGACCCAAAATACAAAGAGAAGCTGTTCAACGATAAACATATGCCAGTGGATGTAATGATTACGCCCGAGATGGTGGTGAAGGATTATATTCATAAGCTGATTGAGCAGCCCGGCGCGCTGCAAGTTCTGGATTTTGCCGACGGCAATATTCAGCTGGTTGGTCTGCGCGCGGTCAAAGACGGCCCCCTGGTCGGTCAGCAGCTGCGCACTCTAAAGGAACATATGCCCGGTGTTGATGCCCGCGTCGCCGCGGTATTCGGCAAAGATGGCGCGGTGTTTCCCACCGGCGATACCGTGATTGAAGATGGCGATGAGGTGTTCTTTGTCGCCGCCAAACAAAATATTCGCAAGGTGATGAGCGAGCTGCGGCGGCTGGAGAAACCCTACCGCCGCCTGATGATTGCCGGTGGCGGCAATATTGGCTTCAGTCTCGCCAAGGCGCTGGAGCGCGACTACAACATCAAGATTATTGAGTTCTCGACCGAGCGCGCCCGGCATCTCTCGGAAAAGCTCAACAAAAGTGTTGTGCTCAATGGCTCGGCCACCGATCAGGAACTGTTGCTGGATGAAAACATCGACAAAACCGACGTATTTCTGGCGCTGACCAATGACGACGAGGTCAATATCATGGCCTCGCTGCTGGCCAAGAAGCTCGGCGCGCGCAAGGTGATGACCCTGATCAGCAACCCGGTCTACGCCGATCTGGTGCAAGGCGGGGTTATCGATATCGCTATCTCGCCACAGCAGGCAACCACCAGTTCACTGCTTTCCCATG
>JALRJD010000374.1 GCA_023255165.1 Porticoccaceae bacterium
TGATATAGATGGAGTGCACCAGAATGGTTACCGACGCCAAGGCCGAGACGGCGGCAAAAATACGGATATGCCCGACCCGCTGAATCAGCCTGGGTGTCAACAGCGACCCAGCGAGAAAACCGGCGAAGTAACAGGACATCAGCAGGCCGATCAAATAGTCTTCAAAGCCTTCGATTTCTGCACGAATGCCCAACAGACTGCCCTGAACGCCCACCGCGAGACCGATCAGAGCAAGTCCGACAAACAGGGGCCAAAGGCGAATCATGGTACGTATCGGCATAGCAATAACCGCGAGCTGATGATTGGTCAAAATGGTCGCACACATTAAGCCAAAACGCACCAATCACAAAGCATCTTTTACCCTCAAATAGCCTTATAATTACGCTTCTTCCAACTGGCGCAAGCCTGACTAAAAGGGCGCTTTCGCAAGCGCGTATCGGCTGTTTTTATGTCTATGTCTTCCGAGTCTGATCAGGTTCCAGCTACTGTGGTTGAACAACACATCCGCGCCTGGCTGCAGAGCTTTATTGTCGATCTCAATCTGTGCCCCTTTGCCCGCCCGCTGATCGCCAGCCCGGCGCTGCGCATCACAGTCTGTGATGGTGACAATCTTGAACAGCTACATCTGGCCTTTCTCAGCGAGCTGGACATGATCCAACAGAGCAGCCAACAGCAGGTTGCCACCAGCCTGCTGGCGATGCCCAATGCGCTGACCGACTTTAATGACTATCTCGATTTTCTCGAGCATGCCGAGCGCCTGGTTGAAGAAGCCGGCCTGGAGGGCATTATCCAACTCGCCAGTTTTCACCCGCACTATCTGTTTGACGGCGAAGATCCGCAGAGCCCCAGCCACTTTAGTAATCGTTCGCCCTGGCCGCTGATTCACTTTCTGCGTGAAGAGATGGTTTCCGACGCACTGGATAATATCGCCAACCCGGAACAGATTCCCCAACGCAATATCGAACTGCTCGAAGGTATGGGGCACGAGGCCGTCAAGGCGCGTTGGGATGCGTTGACCAAAGGCGGTGGCCAGTGAAAAACACGGATGTGATTATTATCGGCGGCGGTGCCGCCGGATTGTTTTGTGCCTTCACCGCGGCGCAGCGTGGCCGCGCTGTGCTGGTACTCGACAGCAGCAACAAAGTCGGCAAAAAAATTCTCATGTCCGGTGGCGGGCGCTGCAACTTTACCAACCTCGATATCACCCCGGAAAACTACCTTTGCCAAAATCCGCACTTCTGTATTTCGGCGCTGAATCGTTACAACCAGTGGCAGTTTATCGAGATGGTCGAGCGCCATGGCATTGCCTATCACGAGCGCAAACACGGTGAACTGTTTTGCGACAACTCGGCGAAAGACATTCTCGCCATGCTGCTAGACGAATGTGATGCCGCTGGCGTTGTGATTAAAACCAACTGCGATATTAAAACCGTGCAGGCGAGTTCTGACGGCGGCTATCAACTGCAAACCTCAATCGGCGCCTATCAGAGCAGCTCATTGGTGGTAGCCACCGGCGGGCTGTCGATTCCGACCATGGGTGCAACCGGTTTCGGTTATGAAATCGCCGAGCAGTTTGGTCTGCGCCTGTTGCCACGCAGTGCCGGACTGGTGCCGTTTACCTTTAGCGATGGCATCAAGCAGATTTCCGAAAGCCTCTCCGGGTTGGCGGTGGATGTGGAGATGTCGATTAACGGCGTCAGTTTTCGGGAAAATATGCTGTTTACTCATCGCGGTATTAGCGGCCCCGCCGCGCTGCAACTGTCCAGTTACTGGAAGCCGGGTCAGAGCATCGGCGTCAATCTGCTACCCGATCTGGACATCGCGCAGCTGCTGCTCGACTACAAGAAAAGCAGTGCTAAAAGTCTGTTGCGCAATCTGCTGTCGCAGCATCTCTCCAAAGGTTTGGTGCTGGCGCTGCAAACCTTGCACTGGCCGAGCTATGCAGACAAGCCGATCGCGGAAATCCCCGACGCGCAACTGCTGGCCGTGGCGCAGAAGCTTGCTGACTGGCAGTTAAAACCTGCCGGCACCGAAGGCTATCGCACCGCAGAAGTGACACTCTGCGGTGTTGACACTGATCAGTTGTCGTCAAAAACCATGGAATGCAAAACCCAGCCGGGACTGTTTTTTGTTGGTGAAGTGGTCGATGTGACCGGTCATCTGGGGGGATACAACTTTCAATGGGCCTGGGCCTCGGGCTACGCCGCTGGGCAGTATGCCTGAAGGTTTAATTGACTGGAGTGGATGCAGAGCCAATTAGCGCCGATTGGCTTTGGCTCTGCGGCGTCTCTCCGCGGCTTTTTCCAAACGCAGCTTTTCTCGCTGTTCCTTTTCCGCGCGCAAAATTTCCACCTGTTTCATTTCCACATCAATTACATCCGGCGTTTCAAAGCTCACCGTGCCCAATGTGCCGGCGCGCAGTTCATTGACAAAAATGGTCGACACCCGCTCCAGATCAACCTGGCCGCCGCTGCGCAGACAGCCGCGCTGAGCGCCGACAATCTCCAGCAGCTCAATCTCGCTGCGGGGCAGGGTCTCAAATTTAAAGCGTTCTTTTAACAGCTGCGGATATTTTTGCAGCAAAAAGTCCGCCGCAAAAAATGCCACGTCCTCGTAACTCACCGCCGTGTTTTTGATCGCCCCGGTTGTCGCCAACCGATAGCTGCTGTTGGGGTTTTCAATCTTCGGCCAGAGAATGCCCGGCGTATCTAGCAGCATAATGCCATTGCGCAAGTTGATCTTTTGCTGGCCCTTGGTCACCGCCGGCTCGTTGCCAGTTTTGGCAATATGCCGTCCGGCTAGACTATTGATCAGCGACGATTTACCGACATTGGGAATGCCCGTTACCATCACCAGCGTGTTGCGGCCCTCTTTTTGCGGACAGAGCTTGTTGATCAGATCAATCACCTGTTTGCTGGGATCAAAATGCTGCAAATCCAGCGCCATGGTTTTGGTGTTGTTTTGCTGCTCGTAATAATCCTGCCAAACCCTGGTGATCGCCGCATCAGCCAGATCGCATTTATTCAGAATCTTGATCCGCGGCTTGTCAGTGCAGAGCCCCTGAATAAAAGGATTGGAACTGCTAAACGGAATGCGCGCATCGAGCACCTCAATCACCAGATTGACCAGAGGCAGCGCCTCGATCATCTCGTTGCTGGCCTTGTGCATATGGCCGGGATACCACTGTATCGACATTGCAGAAATCTCTGATGGTTGGGTTGCTGGCTTGGTGCCAGATCTTATCAGGCTCTTGGATATTGCACAGTTATGCCGCGTCCGGGTGCTTGGATTTGTTAGCTGAAGATTGCTCCAAACGCTCTGCGAGCCACACTTTGATAATGGACTGCCGGGTGACACCCAGGCGAGAAGCTTCTTTATCAAGAGACTCAATCATCCAGGTAGGAAAATCAACATTGACCCGTTTTTGCTTTTGGTTGGGGCGCTTGACCGTAGACAAGTCGAGATCGTCGATAACGTCGAACTTGTTGTCATCAAATTTTTTATCGAAATCTTTAGCTTTCATAGATAGCTACCTCTGTTTCTCTGGATCGCCTGGCAGAAATGATCCTTACATTCCCGTTGCGATAGGTTATGACAGCAGAATAATGTTTATCGACGATTTTGCCGATAATAAGATATCTCGGCTCATCATCCGATCTGGCCGTTATTTCAAGCAAGTTAGGGTCTTCCCGTAGAACTTGAATCTCCTCAAAGTCGATGTCGTGCTTTGATTTGTTGGAGAGGCTTTTTTTGCTGTCAAATTCAAATGAACTAATGGTATAGAAAATATACCATTATTATGCCTAAAGCAAGACGAGATGGTGTTCGTTGTTTAGTCAAAAAAGAGGAGTAGTGATCTGATAATAAAAACCAAGTATTACAAGATTTTCGGTTCGATAAAGATTACAAGACCGCACGTCGACTCTTTGAAGAACTTCAAACCCTTCGTAAAATACCTCGGGTTGGTAGAAGCCTAAAATATTAATCTACGTTAACTCACAGACAGGAGACCAACTCAGTTTGCGCCGCGCAAGCCGGTCTTTAATGGATTCGCCTGTAAAATTTCGGACATTTGGATCAACAGCAGAGACGTCGATACCTAACGTTTTGGCGTTGAGGACGCAGTAGTTTGCGCTCTCAATCTCTGAGGTGACCAGGACCAGGCCGCAGTTGATGCACTCGTGAAATTGGGCGGTGCCGGAACCCTGTCTTGTGATCTTTTGTTGCGATTTATCGATCACCTGGAAGCTGACTGGAACATATGGGTTGCTGACGTACGTTGGTCCGGCTGCCGAGCAATAATGGCAGCCACACTGTCGCGCGATCTCGAAGGCATTGTCATCCGGGTATTCGACGATGATATTTCCACAGTGACAGGATTTCTTCATCAGATCAGGCGCCTAGTCTTGTGCCTCGGGCACTATTTCCAGTTATAGATTTTCGACACGATATAGGTGCTGCCCAGTGCTTTGACAAACGAGATCAGCGCCCAGGACAGGCTGAGCGTCAGTGGTATTGGCAGATAGGAATAGGTCGCCAGTTGCGGCGCAGCCATCACCAGGCCGAGCCCGATACCAAATGGTATGGCTTTTTTACATTCGGCATCTGATCCAACAATCGGATAGAAGAACGCCAGTGCGGCGCCAAACAGCAGCTGGCTAAGCAACATAATCGGCATATTGCTCTCTTCTTCGGGACGCCAGACGGTGGCTGTTTGGTCATACAGGCCCATCATCAGATGGCCATGCACAAGCAGTTCATAGAGAAAGACGAATACAAATGCGCCGAGAGAGGCTAAGAGAAAACGTTTTGCAGTCATAACAATGCTCCTATGTGAACCAAGGTGAATTTCCAAATTCCTTACGGTTCAATATAGAACGATTTTCTGCGCATGGTTTTTTAATGATGTTGAAATTGATATGCGCCCGGCACTCAACATGGGCACCTTCAACCCAACTGCTGCGGCGTAAAGCTCAGGCTTTGGTTATTTGAGTTCCAGGTGACTTCACCATCCTGAATGCTGACCTGCACATCCATATTGCGCTGCACAAGTTTGGCGAGGGCTTCGGTGGTATCCGGGTCAATATGATAGACGCTGATATTTTTAAATCGCGCGAGGGGTGCCTGCATCTGTTTCCACCACTGATCCGCCGAGCCGCTGCCATAGGTGTAGACCAACACCTGTTGGGCGCGACCGCTGGCTTTTTTCAGGCGTTTTTCGCTTGGCAGGCCGAGCTCGATCCACAGTTCAATCTGGTCGCTTAGGCTTTTTTGCCAGAGGTCGGGTTCGTCGTCGGTGCTGAGGCCTTTGGTAAAGCTGAGTAATTCACTGGCTTGCAGGGCAAAGACCAGCAAGCGGATCATCAGGCGTTCGTCTGTCTCGGAGGGGTGTTGAGCGAGGGTGAGGCTGTGCTGTTGATAGTAGTGGCGGTCCATGTCCACGACATTGAGTTCTGCTTTGCAGATGGTTGCACCGAGAGCCATGATTGAGACGCCTTGTTATTTCGTGATTTTATGTCGTGATTATATTTCGGGATTTTATTTCAAGAGTAAATTGCCGGGTTAATTGCACCGGCTAAAATCCCAAATCTTCCTGCGCCACTTGCACGCTGACATCATCTTCGCCATGAACGTCAGTTTGAATCAATATCGGGCGGCAGCAGACAGAGCAGTCTTCGGTATAGAGCTGCGATTCCGATGGGTCGATAAGAATGGTGATGCTCTCCCAGCAGAAGGGGCAGGTGATCTGTTGTTCAAGCAGTTGAAAGTGCATAACCATTCCTGTTGTAACGTTAGTCGATATCGGCGAGAGGGTGTTGATCCGCGGGCCAGGGACTGTCGAAAAAGGGTTCGACCATCTCACTGGTGACGTCTTCAATACGCGCCGGGTTCCACTGTGGTGATTGGTCTTTGTCGACCACCAGCGCGCGGATGCCTTCGACGGTTTCGCTGGTTTTGCCGCTGCGTCCGAGATGTGCGGTGTGGAAGCAGTGGTGAACCATATTGCGTTCCATACGCAGATCGTCGGCCATGCTCAGTTGGCGGCCGCGGCGAATCTGTTCGAGGGTCACATGCAGCATCAGCGGTGAGCGTTGACGCAGACATTGCAGTGTTTGCGTGGCCCAGTCGTTGTCAGCTTGTTCGAGGGCGTTGATGATGTCCAGCACTGTGGGCAGCGCAAAAATGCTGTCGATCTGTGGGTCGAGCCAGCCCGGTGTTGCCACAGGTGAGGGCTCGCTGACCAGATCGCAGAGTTGATCAAAGCGCTGTTGGGCGGTTAGTTCGCTGTTGGCAGTCAGGCTCTCCCAAAGGCCGGGCATGGCGTCGCTGGCGGCAATGCCATCGGCGAGGTCGGTGGCGAGAGCGTCGCTGCCAATCAACATCTGGCCGCTAAGGGCAAGGTATTCACCCAGATGGCCGGGACAGCGGCTAAGGAAAAAGCCGCCGCCGACATCGGGGAATAAGCCAATATTGGTTTCCGGCATGGCCATTTTGGTGCGCTCGCTGACAATGCGCAGGTCGGCACCTTGGGCCAGACCCATGCCGCCGCCCATAATCACGCCGTCCATAAAGGCGACATAGGGTTTGGGGTAGCTGTAGAGCAGGTTGTTTAGGCTGTATTCAGCGGTAAAAAAAGCGTCGAGGTCTGTGTCGCCGGCAATCGCTGCATCGTGAAAAAAACGGATATCGCCGCCGGCGCAGAAGGCGCCAAATACGCCGTGTTTGTTGCTGCCGCGGATGGCGACAACGTCAACGCCTGGGTCGTCGCGCCACTGGGTAAAGACGCTGGTGAGGTCAACAATCATCTGCAGCGACAGTGCATTTAGGGCCTCGGGCCGGTTCAAGGTGATAAGTCCGACACCTGCGATCACATCGGTTTGAATCTGGCTCAAGGTGGTGCTCCCCAATACAATTTTTGCGTTATTAAATATCAACAGCCGAAATGTAAAACCGCCCAATAGAAGACTATTGGGCGGCCGCGTTAACGTTGGCTTGCGCTAGTTTAAACCGTCGCGAAATCCGCTGCCAGTGTCGCTTTAATTGGGTCTTCGATCTGCACGACATTGGGCTGCAAAAATTCGCTGTCGATGCCCAGTGTTAATGACCCACCGTTGCGCAGTGCGGCGATTGCTTCATCGGAAAACTCAAAGCGCATAAAGTGCACGCTTGAGGTTTTTTCTTCGTTTTCACGCTCGAGATCTTCATCGCTGATGGGCACAATTTTGGGCAGATCATTGACTTGCATCCACACCTGTCGCTCAACGCCCTTGAGTTTCTGCAGCATCACTTTGCGTTCGTCGATATCCCCGTATTCCAGCATAAAAGTGGCTTTCAGATTTTTGCCGTCGGGAATCAGCGGGTTGTATGACTCGATCTCTTCCTCGATATCAGCGGCTTCAAAAATTTTCTCAACGCGCAGAATTTCCTGAATCTGGTATTTAATAGTGGTCAGATCTTCAAAGCAAAATCGTGCGCTGTCGCCGACAATAATCTGGCGATTTTTTTTGTAGGCCATCACCTTTTTGCGAAACTCGGCGCGCTCGGTGGAGTATTGCTCCAACGACCAGAGGTCATCGCGGGTTAATTCGGTTTTCTGTGTCATCACACTTGTTCCTTAAAATACATTAAATTCTGTTTTTAGATTCCGTAGGCTCTGCGCAGCAAGGTCATTGGGTGCTCAGCGTGGTCTACCGTCTCCGAGAGATTGCCAATATGGGTCGCGGCCATTGGGCAGTCGCTGATAAAGTGATCAGCCTCCTGCTCATTCACCTTGCGCACAACCGGACGGGCAATTTTCACCGACTTGTCGTGGGTCTCGGTTTTCACCGCGTAGGTGCCGTCGTGCCCCGAACAGCGCTCAATGGCGTTGACCGTGGTGTCGGGCACCAGATTGAGAATATCGCGCGTCTTAAGTCCGATATTTTGCACCCGCAGGTGACAGGCAACCTGATAGCTGATATCGCCGAGACTCTCTTTGAAGTCTGTTTTCAAGGCGCCTTCCTTGTGGCGCAGGAACAGATATTCAAACGGGTCGTAAAACGCCTTTTGCACTTTGATCACGTCTTCATCATCCGGGAACATCAACGGCAGTTCCTGTTTGTACATCAATACACAGGAAGGAATCGGCGCAATCAGGTCATAGCCTTCGTCGACCAGTTTGGCAAGCACGGGAATATTGGCTTCCTTGAGGCGCTGCACAGATTCGAGATCGCCCAGTTCCAGCTTGGGCATGCCGCAGCACTGTTCTCTCGGCACCAGGTCGAGTTTGATGTCGTTGTGGCTGAACACTTCATAGAAGTCTTCGCCCAACACCGGGCTGTTGTAGTTGCCGTAGCAGGTGACATAGAGCGCCACTTTGCCGGTTGTTACACCCGCGGTTTGCGCTTCCATCGGCGCGGCCTTGGCGATCATTGGCGCCACGCGCTTACGCATGGTTTTGCTGTGGTACTCGGGAACCGGCGCCTGGTGGTGCACGCCGAGGCCCTTGTCCAACGCCTTGCGGAAGGTGTTGTTTTTGTTCAGGGCGTTCACCGTGACATCCACCAGCGGGATGGTTGCCAGTCTGCCGACGGTGTCGGTGCTGGTCAGAATTCGGTCGCGCATCGATGCGCCTTTCTCGCGGAACTTCACCGCTTTGGCACGCAACATCAGGTGCGGGAAGTCTACATTCCACTCGTGGGGTGGCGTGTAGGGACATTTGGTCATGTAGCACAGATCGCACAGGTAGCACTGATCTGACACTTTGCTGTAGTCGGCTTTGTCGACACCGTCCACTTCCATGGTCGGCGATTCGTCGACCAGATCAAAGAGCGTCGGGAATGAATCGCACAGGCTTACGCAGCGGCGGCAGCCGTGACAGATATCAAACACGCGCTCGAGTTCGGCATCAAGATTATCCTGATCGTAAAACGCTTCCGATTGCCAATCCAGCGGATGCCGGGTTGGTGCCTCTAGATTTCCCTCACGTTGAGCCATGCTATTTCTCCTGGAGCAATAGTGTCGATTATTAAAGTCGAGTAATTGTTAATGGTGTTGCAAAGTGATTTTTTAAAACCCCGGGACGAGGTCTCGCCCCGGGGTTTGTATTGCTTTACATCTTAACGCTAATTACGCGTCCAACTGATCCAGAGCTTTCTGGAAACGGTTGGCGTGGCTGCGCTCGGCTTTTGCCAGCGTTTCAAACCAGTCAGCGATTTCGTCAAAGCCTTCTTCACGGGCGTTTTTCGCCATACCTGGGTACATATCGGTATATTCGTGAGTTTCACCGGCAATGGCACTCTCCAGGTTCAACTTGGTTGCGCCGAATGGCAGGCCAGTTGCTGGATCGCCAGTCTCTTCCAGATACTCAAGGTGACCGTGAGCGTGGCCAGTTTCACCTTCAGCAGTGGAGCGGAAAACGGTTGCGACATCGTTGTAGCCTTCAACGTCAGCTTTGGCGGCGAAGTACAGGTAACGACGGTTGGCTTGTGATTCACCAGCGAAGGCATCTTTCAGCGCCTGCTCGGTTTTGGTTCCTTTTAAAGACATATCTAATTCCTCTATCTTTGGTTGGTTTTACTTTCATTGCAATGGCATTGGAAGCGCCGATATTCGAGCGCTCTCCCAACTTGTTAAGCAGTGTATGTAAATCACCGCGGGTCGGCCAATTGATTTCTTCAATAGGGGCAATCAGTAAATTTTTGCCCGATCGCAGATCCAGTTGGCGGCCAGCCACGACTCACACAATAACTAAACAGGCTTTGTGGGTAGACAGATTACGCTTCAAACAGCGGCGCGGATTGCAATTGTTTGAGGTTGTTGCTGCCGGTCAAGAACATTGCCCAGCGCAATTGCTCGCTGAGAACGGAGATTTTTTCGATCACCGCATCGCTGGATGTCAGCGCCGGTTGCAGAAAGGGTTGCGCCATGGCGGCCATATTGGCGCCGAGCCGGACACTGCGGGCGATATCCAGTCCGTGACGCACGCCTCCCGAGGCGATGACACCGAGTTGGCTCGACTGGGCGCGGGCGCCTGAAATCAAATCAGCGGTATTCATGCCCCAGTCGATAAACGCCGCGGCAATCTGCTGTTCGCGGGACTCTTCGATGCGGGCGCTCTCAATGCTTGCCCAGCTGGTGCCACCGCGGCCGGCTACTTCAATCCAACTAACACCCACATCCATCAGCCGCTGTGTCGCGGCGGGACCGATGCCGGAACCGACCTCTTTGATGATGACCGGCACACCTAGTGTGGCGCAGCACTGTTCAATGGCATCCAGCACGCCGCGCCAGTCGCGATCGCCATGGGGCTGTACCAGCTCCTGCAACGGGTTGAGATGAATCACCATGGCATTGGCAGCAATGCTTTCCACCGCGCGCCGGGCCAGCTCAACGCCCTGCTGTTGCAGTTGTGTGGCGCCAATATTTCCCAGCAGCATTGCCGTGGGCGCCCATTTACGCACTTCTTGTGCCAGCCCGCTCTCCAGCGCCGCGCGCTGTGATCCCAGCGCCATGGGAATTTGGCACTGCTCGGCAGCCTCGGCCAGATGGCGGTTAATGGTCTCGCCGTGCTCGCAGCCACCGGTCATAGCGCCGATCATCAATGGCGCGGAACAGTATTGATTGAGAAACATGGTCGAGCAATCCACCTCGTCGAGGTGCAGTTCTGGCAGGCAGTTATGCTCAAAGCGGATGCGGTCAAAGCCGGCAGGTTCGCTGGCCTGGTGCTGGGGTTGCAGCGCCAGATCGATATGGTCTGCCTTGCGCTGACTGATGTCAGTCTTATTATTGGTGCTGGTCATGAGGTGAGTCTCGCTGCCCATGGATAAAGTCGACTAATAACATATGCGGTACCGTCAGTGCGGCGAGACCGATAAAGGTCAATTGTAACAGTGCCGGGGTGATCGTCGATACGGAAGCTGCATCAGAGTCGGTCTGGATAATGAAATAAATGGCCGCGGCTGCATAGGCCAGCAGGCTGTAGATAACGGCTTCCCAGGCGCTGCGTGGGCGCTGTTCGGCATTGATGGAGCGCCAGATTCGCAGCATATGGCTGCGGCTGTGCCAGAGGCAGAAATAGAGCGCAAAGCTGACCAGTGGCGGCAGCCACCAGGCGGCAACCACAAGCAACAGCAACCCAAACAGCGGGCCACGCCAGCGCGGCTGATAGAGGGTGTAGATGCAGTAGCCAAACAGGCAGATAGCCCAGGGCAGCAACAGGCGATCGATTTGGTTGAGCAGCCAGGCGCTATTATCGGCGCCCACCAGCGTGGCAAACAGCGGTTCTACCGCAGCGCCCTGCAGTGCGGGAATGGCAATTACCACCAGACCGCCATGGGCAATCAGCGGCAGCCAGGCGCAGCGGGCCAGAGGCGATTCAATATGGCGGATATCACTGCTGCCAAAGTGCAGTGCCGAAATCAGTAAAAATACTGCCAGGCTTGGCAATGGATAAGCCCACCAGAGCAGTGCCACTGCCGCGGCAAGACCCAAATAAACCAGGTGAAACAGAGTCCAGGGCAACAGCCCGGCGGGCCAGCCAACACGTCGCGCCACGGCCGCATCAAGACCGCCGTGGGGCACACCGATCAGCAGCACTGCGGCAATCGCCCAATAAGAGGCGTTGGATAAATAAACCACCGAGCTTGCATCAGACATGCAATAACTGCCTTAAAAAGGGCATTTTGGGCATGGCCGCAATCACCCGAAGCCAGTCAGCTGTGCTGGCCTGACCGAGCATAAAGCGGGCAAATTGGTCGCCATTCAGTGCTTTGGCCATGCGCATATACAGTGACACGGCAAGATCCGGGCGGCTTAACAGAACGCCATTAAAAATGTTGTCCATTGCCGTCAGGCGGTTGGCAATGGGTGCGGGAACCCGCCTGTCACCATTGGCGATACCCGCGGCCAGGGCACGCATCTGTTGCTGAATATGCTGGAAGGCATAGCCAGACGAGCGGCGCACCGCACCACTTGCGGCGCCGATAGAGGCAATCTGCGCGTGGTCGGTGGAGGGACTTTGCAGATGGTCTTCTGCCAATTTATCCATAGGAATCACCCCAACCTCTTCACTAAGAAGCAGATCGACCTCAATGCCATTAGTTTGCAGCCAACCTTCGATGGCCTGCTGATACCACTCTTTGGGTTCAATCTGGCGTGAGATCAATGTCGATTCCACCAGCATCTGGTGATCGGAAAAGGGTAGCGCATAGATAAAGTGCAGTCCGCGGGACTGATCGACGCGAAAGTCCATCAGAGTGGCGATATCGGTTTCGGCAATCGGCTGATTGGTCTGGATATGCCAGCCGAGAAAGTGCTGGCGCAGACCATTTTCAATGATTTTCGGTGGACGGCTGTCGTAGACCTGGCTGGCGCGATAGCACTGTTTGTCGGTCTCGACCCGTATCTGATCGCCATCCGCTTGCAGGCTGTTGACCGACTCCTGAACCAGGCTGACCGGCTCGCGCAAACGGGATGCACAATCCTGCAGATAGCGAGCCGCGCTAAGGCTGAGGTAACTGTAGTCGCGGCTGTGGTGAATCACGCGCTGGTCGTGGTCGATCAGTTGCCAGCGAGGCCAGCGACCCAGTGCGGCTCGCTCGAGTTGTTTGACTTGCGGTGCTTTCGCCCACAGTCCCCAGCTGCAGTCGCGTTGCTCTGGGGTCCGCGGCTCAATAATCAGGGTGCGCGGCGGGCTTGCCTGTTGCGCCAGCTGTGCTGCCAGCGTCAGGCCTGCATTGCCGCCGCCAATAATGGCGATATCAATTTCATTCAACACCGGCTAAACCCCGCAAATCGCTGTGCAACCTGACATCGTGGGGCGGCACAGTTTTGGGTATCAGGTTTTTCAGGCTGCTTAAACTGAGCAACACCTTATCGCTTTTGCTCACCACTGTGCGGCCACGCCACCACTGTAAACCATTGCCTTGCAGCTGTCGGCCAATCTGGCGGTAGACGCGCAGAGCGACAATAATCGAAAAGCGACTGCGCCAGGGCAGCAAATTGATGCCAAGCAGCGCGCTGTCGTAATAATCTTCGGCCAGCGTCAGCAGCCGATCGATCACGCTGGCCACCGGCAAGTGGCAGCGATTGGCAGCGCGGGCAATGGTCTCGGCGCTGAGCTCCGGGTCAAACCAGTCGGCGGGCAGGTAGCGCCGGCTCATCTGCGCATCTTCGAGCACATCACGGGCAATATTGGTCAGCTGCATGGCGACGCCAAGGTCAATGGCAAAGGCATCGGCGCGCCGCTGCTGGCAGTTGAGCACACGACACATCATCAAGCCCACGGTGCCAGCCACCGCATGGCAGTAGCGCAGCAGTTCGGCTTCTGTTTTCAGGGCGGTGGGATGTTGGTCGCGCAGCATGCCGTCGAGCAGTTCAGCGGCCGCGCGCAGGGGAATATTGGCTTCACTGGCCAATGCGATAAAAGCGCTGAGTTCGGGAATTTGTGCCGCGGCTAAATGCTTTGGATCGGCGAGGCCAGCGCGAATATCTTCCAGGCTGTCGGCGCGATCGGGCAGATCGCCATCGGCGAGATCGTCGACAAAGCGGCAGAATTGGTAGAGCCGGGCGGCGCGATCAGCCAGTGTGGCGCCGAGAAACAGACTGGCCCAGTAAAATGATTTGCCGTGCCGCGCCAGTACCTGCTTTGCCTGCGGGTTTGTCATGGTCTAACCGCCGGAACCGACCTCGACGCCGGTGAGCAGCTCTTCAACCACCTTGGCCGAACTCACCACGCCCGGTAGACCAGCGCCCGGATGGGTGCCCGCGCCGACAAAATAGAGGTTGGAAACCGCACTGTCGCGATTGTGAAAGCGGAACCAGGCTGATTGTGTCAGGCGCGGCTCAATAGAAAAGCCGGCACCGTGCATGGAGCGGTAGTCGCTGGCAAAATCTTCCGGTGTCATCCAGAACACCTCTTCGATCACCGAGGAGAGCTCCGGCAGAATCGTCTCTTCCAGAGCGCTGACAATTCGGTCGCGCAGCATCGGCCCTTCAGTTTCCCAGTTGACGTCGCCGAGCAGGTTAGGCACCGGGCACAGTACATAGAATGATTCACAGTCTTCAGGGGCGAAGCTTTTGTCGGTGGCCGTTGGGCGATGCAGATAGAGTGAGAAATCCTCGCTCATTTTTTTGCTGTCAAAAATTTCTGCCAGCAACTCTTTAAAGCGCGGCCCCATCCAGATGCTGTGGTGAGCCACATCGGGATAGAGTTTGCGGGTGCCAAAATAGAGCACATAGAGGCCCATGGAGTACTGTTTTTTAATTTTCGGCAGGCTGAACAGAGGCTTCTTTGCCGGCAGCAGATGTTGGTAACAGGTCTCCGGGTCGCCGCCAAAGACAACAATATCGGCGTCTATCACCTCACCTGAGTTAAGTCGCACGCCGCTGGCGCGCTTGCCGTCGAGAACAATTTCATCGACATCGGCGCCGAGTTGAATCTCAATGCCGTGGCGTCGCATCAGCGCGCCCAATTCGTCAACCAGCTTGCCGGTACCGCCCATGCAGAAAAACACACCCCAGCGTCGCTCGAGGTAGTGAATCAAGGTGTAAATAGCGGTAGTTTTAAATGGATTGCCGCCCACCAAAAGGGGGTGAATGGAAAATGCCTGGCGGATTAAAGGGTGCTTCAAATGGTTGTTGACCATCTGCGACACGGTGCGATAGCACTTCAGCATCAGCAGGGCCGGCACCTGTTTGACCATATCCCAGACCCGGGTAAAGGGCCGGTGCACCAGCTGTTTAAAGCCGATATCGTAGACCTCTTTGGATTTTTCCAGCAGCTTCAGGTAGCCGTCGGCATCGTCCGGGTTAAAGCGGCGAATCTCGGCGAGGGTATCCTCGATGGAGGCGCGGTAGTCAAACTGACTGCCATCGGCAAAGTGAAAACGGTAAAAAGGGTCGAGGGGGACAAACTCAAGATGGTCTTCCAGTTTCTCATCAAACAGCTCAAACAGCTCATCGAACAGAAAAGGGGCGGTAATCACCGTAGGGCCAGCATCGTGGCGATAACCACCGCGCTGAAAAACCTGGGCGCGCCCGCCAAGACTCTCGAGACGTTCGAGCAGGGTGACCTGGTAACCGAGGGCGCGCAGTCTGAGTGCTGTGGCAATGCCGGCAAAGCCTGCTCCGATAACGACTGCTTTTTGAGCTTCCTGCTGATGGATTTGTGTCAAGCGATCCGCCCTTGCCGTTTAATGGTTGTTTTGCCCTTCACTGAGGTGACCAGCGCGGCCGCGACAGACTGCAGCGGCGACGGAACCGATAATACCAGCAGATCCGCCTGTGCCAACCAGTAATCGACAAATTGGTTGGCCTGCAAAATCACGTCGCTGCTGGCAATGCGTTTCTGCCAATGGCTGAGCTTGCTGAGGTCATCGGACTGGTACCAGCGATTAAAGTCATCGGCGCCTGCACCCTGCTGAGAGAAAAGACTCACCACCAGGTTGGGTTTGCGGCCGTCGAGGTCGCTGGAGCGATGGCTTGAGGGAATAATGTCGTCGATATCGTTGCGACCCTGATAGGCCAGGCCGCAAAATTCCACCAGACGATCGAGGCTACTGAGATCCTGATCAAGCCCGGCGGCAATGGCGGCGCCTTTAATCGGCGCAATTAATAGTGGCGCGGTTTTGCCTTTGGCAATGCGCTGCCACTCGTCAAGCTCAGCACAGTCGCGCTGGGTGATATCGGAAATCTGACCACTGCAGGTCTCTTGCATGGCCTGAGCTAACAAAGCAACCAGTTTGCCGCCGTGTTGGGCATTTCTGGCGCCGAGCTCAAAGGCTTTTGCCACCATCCAGTCACCCAGGCAGAGTGCCATGTCGGCGCCAAAGTGCTGGTGGATGCTCTCCTGTCCGCGACGATGTGTGCTGGCGTCGCTGATATCGTCGTGAATAAGAGAGGCATTGTGCAGCAGCTCGCAGGCTGCGGCCCAATAAAGGTTATCTGTTTGGTTTAAATTCAGCGCGTTACCGCTGCTTAGCGCGAGCTGTGCGCGAAAGGATTTTCCCGGGTTTTTAAAATGATAGGCCGCGGCGGCTGCCAGTGCGCTGTGCGCATCGGGCATTTCGCGTTTATACAGCGCATCCAGCTGTGCCAGACCATTCAATCGGTTTTCAATCTGTGTTGGGAACATTGTCAGTACCCTTTTAAACCGTAACTTTAATGTTACGTGTCTTTATTATTTTGAGAGGGAAAGAGCCAGCAGGCGCTGGCTCTCCCTGTCTTTCAAGCAGTGTTAATTACTCTGAATCAGCTACTGCAGCTGCCCAGATAACCACACCAAAGGCGATCTTGTTCCAGAAGTCAGCTACGTTGTAAACAACGTTCAAAGTAACTGCATCTGCACCACCGCCAAAGTAACCCATAAAGTAACCCAGTGGGTAGATTGACCAGCCCAGAGTTACCAGCAGAGTCATAGTCTTATAGGCTTTTTGTACGTTTGGATTAGCCAGTGACGCATTGATCTGGCTTGCTTCGCCTTTGAAGATTTCCCAGATAATGTAGAACCACGCCGCCATCGATGGAATAAACGCCATTTTGGCATCCATCAAACCGGCTTCGCCCGCATAGCCGAAGCCAAGCATAGCAACAGTACCCAGCAGCAAGCGCCAGAAAACGCCGGCTGGAACCTTGGCAACCGCGGAGAGGATCAGATAAAACTCGATCATCAACAGTGGCACGGTGAGCAGCCAGTCGATATAGCGGAACACAGTTGGTGAAGTTCCGGTTGCTACCCATACATCGCGCATATAGAAATAGTGCACTGCAGCGATCAGTGTAACCAAGCCAGAAACTGTCAGCGACGTCTTCCACTTGCCCGCGACACGATCGCGTTCAACAAAGAAGAATGCCGTGGCAGCAACCAACGCCATAGAAATTAACCAAAAGGAAATACCAACTGGGTCGTTGGCGGATAAGTTGTTAGTCATATGTAACCCCTACAGTTAGACTTTTTTTTATTATGAGCAACAGCGTGCTTTCTTTAGTTATATCAGGAGAACATGCTGCACCCCTTGAACGGATTAGCCCCTTTTTTGTGACCGAGCGTTCACCGCGAGCAACAATCTATCGCTATTTCACGATAAGTGCAAATAAAGAGTGGCAACTAATTTTCGAAGCCAAACCTGACATTCGCCCTTATACTACGCCGCAAATAAAAAAAGAGATGTTCCAATGTTAAGAAATTTTACGGTCCGTTTAATCTTTATATACAGCATCATTACATCCACTGCTGTTTTCGCCGAGCATCACGGAGAGAATTCCGGCAGCGCGGCGCAGGAAAGTGCTATCACCACACCTCAACAACAGTGGCAGACAAAACCAGCGGTTGAGCTGGGCATAGAAGAGAAAAAAATTAATCGCCTGTTTGATTTATCGTTTGATGATGCATCAACCCAGGCAGTGGTGTTAATCAAAAACGGGTTTTTGATTGGCGAGCGCTATGCTGAGGGTTATGACCAAAATTCCTATGGCACATCCTGGTCGATGGCAAAAAGTTTTTATGCTTCATTAATTGGCATTTCCATTGATCGCGGCGAGATCGGCAGCCTTGATGACAAGGTGGCGAAGTACCTCGACTATTTTAATGACGAACGCGCAGAGATTAGTATTCGTGATTTATTGGATATGACCAGCGGTCTGGAAATGCCCGATCACGAACATGAAGAGATGTTTTTCTCCAAAGATCATCTTGGCTATGCACGCGAGGTTGGTGTTGAAAAGCCCGCCGGAACAAAGTTTGAATACAATAATGTCAACTCCATGCTGCTGGCGGATATTTTGCACAGCGCCACCGGCATCAAAGCGGACCAACTGCTGCGCGAGCGTGTGCTCGACAAGATTGGCCTGACTGATGTCACTCTGTGGCGCGACAGTGTTGGCAACCCGCTGACCTATTGCTGCATCGATACGACCGCACGACAGTACTCGCGGTTTGGTTTGCTGTTTGCCCGCAGCGGCAACTGGAATGGCGAGCAGATTATTTCCGAGGACTATGTAAACCAGACTTTTTCAAAAGTCTGGGCAGATCT
The DNA here is from genome assembly GCA_023255165.1 of Porticoccaceae bacterium. GTDB lineage: Bacteria > Pseudomonadota > Gammaproteobacteria > Pseudomonadales > Porticoccaceae > HTCC2207. Next base: position 18,012 of record JALRJD010000374.1, read on the forward strand.
TGAAAGTGCCACTATCAGTCAAAAGCGCGGTTACTCTCTGCATTGGTGGATCTCCCGGCACGATGACAAAGCGGTTATCTTTAATGCCAGCGGCAAGTTTGGGCAGTATATTTTTGTTGATAGAGCCAACGATATTGTCTTTACCCGGATTACAAAATATCACCCCACCGGCGGCTCGGTTCAGAACTGGGG
>JALRJD010000252.1 GCA_023255165.1 Porticoccaceae bacterium
GGCCTCTAAAGTTAGTGGGATTAGCCTTTGGACACAGCGTCCAAACGGACGATGCTGTGCTTTCTATAGGCGATAGCTAAGGGCTTTTTGTTGGCGTGAGCTAAGGGCTTTTTATTGCGGATCGCTAAGGGCTTTTTGTTGGCGATAGCTAAGGGCTTTTTGTTGGCGTGAGCTAAGGGCTTTCTGTTCATTAAGCTAAGGGCTTTTTGTTAACTAAGCTAAGGGCTTTCTATTGCTGATAGCTAAAGGCTTTTTATGCTCGAGAATAAAATTGTTACAGTGACCAAAAAACATAGTCCGAATGGTTGTATTACTTTATGCCATTCAACCTTAATCTAGCTTTGTCATCAGACAGAAGGCCTCTTATTGGGCCGTATAAAAAAACAAGCGCGGAGAGCAGGCCATGCAATGGTATACAGGTAGCACCTTTTACGACACGTTATTAATTGTGGGCTTTGTCTACGCGGCCCTGGTATTTGTCTCAAGCCTCTTTGGCACCGCCCAATACGGCGGACGCTTTGGCGGCGGCAAACGCTCCAAGGGTTTAAAACTGCATGCCAAAACCGGCTGGGTGATAATGGAACTTCCAGGTCTGATTATCTTCCCTGTTGTGTTTTTTATGGGCGAGAACTCAGATCAGCTGGTTCCGCTTATTTTTCTCGCCATCTGGATGATCCACTACAGTAATAGAGCGCTGTATACGCCTTTGATGATGCGGGTTCAGCCTGGTTCCAGTTCGTCATTCGCACTTAACGTTGTTATCGCCGGCTGGGTAACACTGTTTTTACACGGCTATTTTAATGCCGCCTTTATCACTCAGTTTGGCACCCAGTACACTGATGCCTGGCTGACTGATCCGCGCTTTATTATCGGCATCGCCATCTATCTGTTTGGCTTTACCCTGAATATTCACTCCGATTCAATATTGCGCAACCTGCGCTCAAAAACCCCCTCCGCGGACGAACCACGTTACAAAATCCCCTACGGCGGAGGTTTTCGTTTTGTCTCCTGCCCGCAGTACCTGGGTGAAATGCTCTCCTTTGTCGGCTTTGCCATTATGACCTGGAATCTGGGTGCAGTATTTGTGTTGGCAATGACAGTGGGCAATCTCGGTCCCCGAGCGCTGTATACCCACCGTTGGTTCAAGAAAACCTTTGCCGATTACCCGCCAGAGCGCAAGGCGGTTATCCCCTATATCCTCTAGCTTAAAGAGCGCTGCGGCGGCTAGAGCAAGCGCTGCGGCTAGGACAAAACGCTGCGGCGGAAAAATGGGTTCCTTGCGGTTAGTATGTCAATGTTAATCGTTACCCATTACCCGTTACCCGTTACCCGCTAACAATTAATCTACGGCCTTCTGAATTGGCCTGGAGGTAAGGCGAATATCGGGTGAGCGTGGATGGATTTCTTCCCACAGTCGCTCATAACCGGTCTTGGAAATTCGCCATTGGCCGTCAATCTTACGGTACTCATCATGGTAGAGCGCACTGCCCATAATGGTGATGTTGTATTTGAGATTGACAAAAATATCTTGCAGATACCAGATGCCCGTGGCCTTGTCACCGTCCACGCTAATTTCCGGATGATGGCCATTGTGCATACCAAATTTTTCCGAGGTAAAAGAGCGCTTGTAAAAGGTCTCCAGCTCGGGCCAGCCGTTCATTTCAAAATCGTATTCTGTGCTTTTAAAATGCGCGTGCACATCCTCGCTAAACACACTGTGTAAACCGGCGATGTCAGCGGTATCCAAAAAGCGAAAATAGCGCGCCTTCAATTGCTTAATTAATTCAATAGCCTCGAGATCGAGCATAATTTAATCCTGGTAGTTGTTGATAGCTTTGGCCGCTTGATAGGCCATGGTCATAGCAGGACCGAGGGTCGCACCGGGGCCCGGATAGGTTGGCAGTATCGCAGCGGAGCAATTTCCAATGGCGTACAGGCCCTGAATGGTTCCACCCTGCTCATGGATTACATTGGCATTGTTGTCGGTATCCAGACCGCCGAGAGTACCAAAGTCGCCGGCCTCGATACGCATCGCGTAAAACGGCGCTTCACTGATAGGTGCCAAACAGGGGTTTGGAACAATACTCGGGTCGGCATAGTAGCGATCGTACTCAGACTCGCCGCGATGAAAGTCGAGATCGATACCGGTTTCGGCATAGCTGTTCATCTTCGCCACGGTGGCCTCGAGACCATCGGCATCAATACCTAAATTATCCGCCAGCTCGCGCACAGTGTTGGCCTTGGCAACAAAACCTGTGTCGTACCACTTCTTTGGTATTGTCCAGTCAGGTTTCATCGACGCCGTCATCATCGGCCCAACAATGTAGTTGCGACGGAAACGCGCATCGAACACATGGTAGGCTGGCGCGCAGGGGTTTTCGTCACTGTGGGCTTTAAACAGCTCTTTTTGAAAGGCCATGTAGTTCTGCGATTCATTTGCAAAACGCTGGCCATTTTTATTCACCACACAGGAGCCGGGGAAAGACTTTTCCATAATACTGAGGCGCGGCACTGGCTCGTCCGGCACACAGAGAGTTGTTGTCCACCAGGCGCCATTTATCAGACGAGTTTTCGCACCCAGCTTAAGAGACGCTTGCAGGGCATCCCCCTGATTGCCTCTGGAACCGGCACTCCATTCAGTATTGGTGGGTTTTGGCAGGTATTTATCACGCAGTTCCTGATTGTGTTCAAAGCCGCCGGCGGCCAGGATCAGGCCTTTGTTCACCTGGATATTTTTGCTCTGGCCGTTTTGGGTCACGGTCACACCAATCACTTTGCCATCTTCAGCGATAATATCGGTGAGTGCCGTTTCAAACTGTATGGGAATATTGCGATCCAGCACCGAGGCGTAGAGACGAGCGACACCGGCCGAACCGCAGCACAGGCGACGGGAAATACGAGTGCGCAGGCGCCAGGGGATATCCGTGACGTAGTCCCACATCATCTTGCCCAGCAGTTTGATCCAGCCGGGCATTTTTAACATCAACATCTGCGCTTCCACCTGGGTAAAGTGGATCACCCCAAACATACGCATCATATGGTGGGTGTAGGTCATGCGCTTGTAGTTACTGCCCAATTCAGAGGCCATAAAGGGGGCCGGTTCCAGTGAGCGATGGCCGTGTTTGGCACCGGCAACATTGGTGTAGTAATCGGGATAGTGGTCGAGCGACTCGTAGCGCACCTGTGTGCGATCATGCAGAAACTGGAGCATTTTCGGGCCGTTGACAATGTAATTCTCGATCAGCTCGGCGGGAACATCTTCCCCCTGCAGAGTATTTTTCAGATACTCGCGCGCTTCGTCCAGAGAGTCTTCGGCGCCAGCGGCCAGAGCATAGTGATTAACCGGAATCCAGATACCACCACCAGAGGTCGCGCTGGTGCCCCCCACCTTGTCGGCCTTCTCAATAATCAGCACATCTTTGCTGCCCATTTCATAGTTGCAGACAGCGGCAGTAAGACCACCATTTCCTGTACCAACCACCAATACATCGACCGTGCTATGCCAATTAATGTTGCTCACAACTGCCTCCTGGAGACTTATATTTTTATTTTTTTTTTGTTTAAATTTTTTCTTAATTAATTGTTTGCCAGATGCTCGATCAAACTTCAAACAGCCCAGCTGCTCCCATACCACCGCCCACACACATAGTCACCACGACATAGCGACCGCCGCGACGACGGGTTTCATGCAGAGCATGTCCCACCATACGTGCACCGCTCATGCCAAAGGGGTGGCCAATGGAAATAGCGCCGCCATTAACATTCATTTTTTCGGGATCAATACCCAACTTGTCGCGGCAGTAGAGCACCTGACAGGCAAAGGCTTCATTGAGTTCCCAGAGGTCAATATCATTGATACTCAGGCCATGTTGACGCAGCAATTTGGGAATGGCAAACACCGGACCAATACCCATCTCGTCGGGAGCGCAACCGGCTACAGCCAGGCCGCGATAGATACCCAGAGGTGTCAAACCCATCTGCGCAGCCAGGTCAGAACCCATAATGATACTGGCCGAGGCGCCATCGGAGAGTTGTGAGGCATTACCGGCGGTAATATGCTCGCCGGCGCCGGAGAACTGACCCTCTTCCAAAACCGGCTTGAGCCCCTGCAAACTCTCAAGCAATGTACCGGGGCGATTGCCCTCATCTCGACTCAGCGTAACTTCTTGCTCACTGACTTCTTTGGTTTCTCTGTCCACCAGCTGCTTGATGGTGGTCATGGGCACAATCTCATTATCAAAGCGCCCCGCTTCCTGGGCCTCTGCCGTGCGCCGCTGACTCTCGAAGGAATACTGATCCTGAGCATCGCGAGAAATGCCGTAGCGCTTGGCAACAATTTCGGCGGTTTCAATCATGCTGATATAGGCTTTTGGCTGCGCCGCCAAAACGGTTTGGGAAATATTTCTGTGGCTGTTTTTATGTTTGGTCTGAACCAGCGAAATGGATTCCACACCGCCGGCAATCGCCGCGTTGTACTCGTTGCACATAATCGATTTGGCCGCGGTGGCAATGGCCATCATGCCGGAGGCGCACTGGCGGTCCATGGTCATACCAGCGACAGTATCCGGCAGACCCGCAGCGGTAGCGCAGAGGCGACCGAGATTGTAGCCCTGAGTGCCCTGCTGTGCCGCGGCGCCAATCACCACATCATCAATCAGTGCCGGGTCTATATCCTGACGCGCCATCATTGCTCGAATCACGTGGCCGCCCAGTGCCGGGGCTTCGGTATTATTAAATGCACCGCGGTAGGCCTTGCCTATGGCGGTGCGGGCGGTATCGATAATGACTGCTTCGCGCATACTTCTCTCCAGGATTAGGGGTGTTGGCTTGAGACTGAGACTACTTCGCCGGTCATATAGCTGGCGTAGTCAGAGGCCAAAAACATCATCACATTAGCCACTTCCCAGACTTCCGCGGGACGACCAAAAGCCTCCCGCGCAGACAGCTCGGCGAGCAGTTCCGGCGGCGTGGTTTTACGTAAAAAATCATGCATGGCAATGCTTGGCGACACCGCATTAATGCGCAGGCCAAACTCGGCCGACTCCATTGCCGCGCAGCGGGTTAGAGCCATCACACCAGCCTTGGCAGCGGCGTAGTGACACTGTTCGGTCTGCGCTCGCCAACCCAATACTGAGGCATTGTTGACAATCACTCCGCGGCCCCGTGGGTGCATATAACGCACCATCGCGCGCATCATGCGCATGGTGCCGGTCAGGCTGATATCGATCACTCGGTTCCAGGCCTCATCCTGCATATCGGCAAGACTGCAGGTGCCCCCGAGTCCGGCGTTATTAATCAATACATCGATGCCGCCACTAAACCGCTCAGCTTCATCAACCAGGTGTTGAACCTGCTCTTCGTTGGTCACATCAGCGACAATGCCTCGCACCCGGCACTGGCTGTCGAGGGCCGCAAGAGTCTCTACCGCCTGCTGTAACCGGCCTTCGTGAACATCACTGATCACCAGGCTGGCAGCGCCCTCTTCAACCGCACGCCTGGCCGCGGAAAAGCCGATTCCGGCACCGGCGGCAGCGGTAATTAAAATATGCTTGCCGGCAAGAAGCTGGTGTCCGGCAACATAGGCTGGGATCTCTTTAGACATGGTACTTCCTCTATTAATTGTTGCCGCGGGGTTCACGGGGCATGCCAAGAGCCCTCTCTGCGATCAAATTGCGTTGAATCTGGTTGGTGCCGCCATAAATCGTGTCGGCACGGGTAAACAAAAACATCGACTGCAGGCGATTGAGCGCATAGGGCTCGGCCTCTAGAATTTCACTATCTGAGCCCATTACATCCATCGCCAACTTGCCTAAATTGCGGTGCCAGGAGGACCAGTAGAGTTTGTAAATCATGCCCTCAGCCTGCAACTCACCCTCATCTGAACCAGACAAAACCCGCAGCGTGTTGTAGCGCATAATTCGCAGGCCAATATGGGCTTCTGCTATGCGCTGGCGCAATATTGGGTCGCGGTCCGCGCCATTGCTCTTGGCCAGCTGAACAATGTCATTAAATTCATTTTGAAACAGCATCTGCTGGCCGAGAGTCGACACGCCGCGCTCAAAACCCAGCAGCGCCATAGCCACCTGCCAACCCTCACCGGGCTTGCCAACAATATCGTCAGCGCTACAGACGGCACTATCAAAAAACACTTCGTTAAATTCCGACGTGCCAGTGAGCTGTTCGATAGGCCGAATAGTGACGCCGGGCTGGTTCATATCGAGCATAAAAAAGCCCAGACCTTTGTGACCCCTGGCCTCAGGGTCAGTGCGCGCAACCACGAAACAATACTGCGATTCATGGGCCAATGAGGTCCACACTTTCTGCCCAGTGATGTGCCAAACCTGGGCCTGCTCGTCGAAAACCGCTTTGGTTTTGACATTGGCCAGATCGGATCCCGCCGACGGTTCGCTGTAGCCCTGACACCAGATCGCGTCACCGCTGCGAATAGCGGGCAGATATTTGGCTTTTTGCGCCTCGCTGCCATAGGCAATAAGGGTCGGCCCCATTAGCGTCTCACCTATATGGCCAATTCTTCCCGGGCCACCGGCGCGGGCGTACTCTTCATTAAAAATCACCTGCTGCTCAATCGTCGCGGCGCGACCGCCCCAGGCCTGCGGCCAGCCAATACAGGTCCAGCCCGCCTCACCCATCTTGCGCTCCCAGGCTTTGCGCTCGTCGACAAAGCTGTGCTCATCACCGGGGCCGCCGCGAAAGCGAATCGCCTCAAACTCACCACAGAGGTTGTCACGCAACCAATTGGCCACCTCGCCGCGAAAGGCTTCGTCGCTGGCGCTAAAGCGTAATTTCACAACGACACCTCGCTATCTAACAGTTGTTTGGCCAGGCGCTCGCGATGCTCACTGGCATTACCAAGAAAGCTCTCAAGGGCCTTGGCGCGCTTAAAATAGAGCTGTATATCGTATTCAGAGGTAATGCCAACGCCACCGTGGAGCTGGATACCACAACCGGCGTTAAAGAAAAAAGCTTCACTGCTGTAGGCTTTGGTGATGCTGGCTGCCTCAGCCAGAGTCTCAGCATCGCAGCTACCGGCGAGAAATTCATCGGCAATACAGGCGGCATAGTAGAGCCCTGAACGAGCCGACTCGGCCTTAAGCATCATATCGGCGCATTTATGTTTGATCGCCTGATAGGAGGCGATGGTGCGACCAAACTGCACCCGCTCTTTGATATAGGCCACCGAGATATCCAGGGACTGCTGCGCCCCACCCACCTGCTCAGCGGACACGGCAATAGCCGCCAGGTCGAGAATACTGTCGAGCAGCTGTGCCTGACACTGATCTTGATGTAGCGCCGCTCCGCCAAGACGCTGCTCAGGCGAGAGCACCAGCTTATCGAACTGCAGTTCGGCCAGACGCCGGGTTTGATCCATGGTTGGCAGGGATTTTACCGTTAGACCTTGAGTGCCGTTGTCGACAAACCACAGAGACACACCCTGTTCGCCGTTGGCAAAGGTTTCCTCGGCCGCCACAATAAAAAAGTCAGCGGTTTGGCCATTCAATACATGGCGTGAAATACCGTTTAAACAGACCCCCTGATCGCCAACAGTCGCCCGAACATCGATATCGCTGCCATGGGTTTGCACACCCGCATGGGCCAGCGTCGCTACCTGCCCCTCGAGAACACGCCCCAGGTATATCTCCTGCTGCTGTTCGCTGGCGGCCAGTCTAATGGCTGGCACGGCGAGAGCTGCGGTGGCAAGCAATGGAGAGCAGAGTAAAAATCGTCCGGTCTGTTCCAATGTGGCT
>JALRJD010000359.1 GCA_023255165.1 Porticoccaceae bacterium
CTGATCATAACCGCGCTGTAAGAAGGTCGAATAGATTGCCACCACCGGCTTTGAGCCTTCGCATGCCATGCCGGCAGCCAGCGTGACCGCGTGCTGTTCGGCAATCGCCACATCTTCAAAGCGCTCAGGAAAGCGTTCGGCAAATTGGTTCATGCCCGACCCGTCGCACATGGCCGGGGTTATGCCCACCAGGCGGCTGTCGAGCTCGGCCATATCGCAGAGCCAGTCGCCAAAAACCTGCTGATACTTGGGTTTTACTGGTTTGCTTTGCTCCGTTGGTTTGGCCACAGCCGCTTTTAAAACCTGCTTGGGTTCGATTTTATTTAGCGCGTGATAGCCAACCGGGTCGTTTTCCGCTGGTGCAAAGCCTTTACCTTTGTGAGTGATGATATGCAGCAGCACCGCCCCTTTTATCTCTTTGAGTTTGCCCAATGTTTCCACCAGCAGTGGCAGATCATGGCCATCAATCGGGCCGACATAGTAAAAACCCAGCTCTTCAAAAATGGTCGCCGGTGACACCATGGCCTTCATATATTCTTCGGTACGCCGCACAAAGTTACTGGCGTGGGGCATGCCGCGCAGCGCTTTCTTGCCGCCCTCGCGGAACTGGGTGTAGAGCTTGCTCGACCAGAGCTTTGAAAAATAGGTCGAGAGCCCGCCGACATTGCGCGAGATCGACATCTGATTGTCGTTGAGCACTACCAGCAAATTTTTGTCCACATGGGAGGCGTGGTTAAGCGCCTCAAAAGCCATGCCCGCGGTCATGGCGCCATCACCCATCACCGCCACGGTTTTACGCGCTTCGCCAAGCTGTGCAGAGGCCATCGCCATACCCAGCGCGGCACTGATCGAGGTGCTTGAGTGGCCGACGCCAAAGGTATCGTATTCGCTCTCGCTACGTTTCGGGAAACCCGACAGGCCGTCTTTTTGACGCATGCTGAGCATCTGCTCGCGACGACCGGTGAGAATTTTGTGTGGATAAGTCTGGTGGCCCACATCCCAAACCAGGCGGTCGTGGGGAGTGTTAAACACATGGTGCAGGGCAATGGTGAGTTCGGTGACCCCCAAGCCGGCGCCAAAGTGACCGCCGGTTTTGCCCACGCAGTAGAGTAGAAATGACCGCAACTCATCCGCCAGCAGCAACAGCTGCTGGGTGTCGAGATGACGCAGATCGGCGGGTGCATTAACGCTGTCCAGCAGCGGGGTCACCGGGCGTGTGTGAGGGATTTCGTTAAAGGTCTTTGCCATGCTTGTCTATCGTTGAAATTGTCGTCGGCCTGGCCGTTGATGGTACACCAAAAGATCAGCTGGTTGCGCCTTGAACAATGATTAATTCATAAACGGCTAGTGATTGCGTTGAACAATAAATCCGGCAATCGCGCGCAGCGGGTCGGCTTTTTCACCAAAGCATTGCAGCGCCTGAATACTGTGATCGAACAGCTCGGTCGCTTCACGGCGTGCCCGCTCAAGGCCAAGAATCGATGTGTAGGTTGATTTGCCATTGCTGGCGTCCGAGCCCTGTTGTTTACCCAGCTGTTCAGTGGAGCTCTCGACATCGAGAATATCGTCCTGAATCTGGAATGCCAGACCAATGGCGCGGGCAAATTCACTCAATGCGTTTAATTGTTCTTTGCTGGCCTGACCGGTCGCCGTGGCGCCCATCAGCACACTGGCTTCGATCAAGGCGCCGGTCTTGTGGGCATGCATTTCTTTTAACTGTTCAAGTTCGAGTGCGGTTCCGGTCGCCGCCAGATCAATCGCCTGGCCGGTTACCATGCCCGCGCAGCCGCCGAGCCGTGAGAGCATCGCAATCAGCTCAACCACAAGCGGCGCTGGCAGTGTCTCCAACTCGGTGAGCTGCTGAAAGGCCAGCGATTGCAAACCATCGCCGGCGAGAATGGCGGTGGCCTCGTCAAATTGAATATGGCAGGTGGGTTTGCCGCGACGCAGATCATCATTGTCCATGGCGGGCAGATCGTCGTGGATCAACGAATAAGCATGAATCATCTCCAGCGCCGCGGCGACTTTGGCGCTGTTGGCATCGCTCTCGGCGACGGCATCTGCGGCGGCAAAACAGAGTGCCGGGCGCAGGCGCTTGCCACCGTTAAAAACCGAATAGCGCATGGCGGCAAACAGCTGTTCAGCCGCGCCGGTCGCTGGCGGCAGAATCGCGTCCAGCTGCGCGTCGACTTGAGCGCTGTAGTGGTCGATAATCGCGTTGATCGAAGAGGGCATGGATGGAATCTAGTCGTTATCTTCGGGCTCAAAAGGCTGGCTGACCAGCTCATCGCCCTGGCGCATCAGTATCTCGACTTTTTGCTCCGCGGTTTTCAGCGCCTGCTGACATTCGCGGGCAACTTTAATACCAGACTCAAAGGATTTGAGTGACTCCTCCAGACTTAACTCGCCGCTCTCAAGGGACTCGACCAGCGCCTCGAGGTTGGCCAGTTGCTTCTCAAAATCGACCGCTTTTTTCTCTTTTGTCACCGCATTGCACCATTTTATTGGACTGTTTTAACCGAGTGGAAATGAAACTGAAATACAGGGCCTTCACCCTAACCAACAAGGCAATCCTGGTCAATTGGCAAAACCATTATTCGCAGTATTTGGCGAGGGTTTTGCTGGCCGGGAAGCCAATGTGCGGAAAAGCATTTTGCAAAAAGAAACGGTATAGTAAGCAGTAACAGCAAATTGGTAACGCATTTGGATATGGATTGGCTGTGCTATGAAGATACTCAGACTTAACCTGGCAGGACAACCGATCAACTGGCTCGATTGGGAAGAGGCGGTCTGCATGTACGCCAGAGATCTGGTGGTCTGGAGCATGGGTGATGTAGTGCGCCAGGTTTACGGTGGCCTCTCGCGCATTAGCGGCGAGCGCTCAATCGTTGAGCTGCCAAGCATTATTGCCTGCGGCGGCCAGCAACTGGCGCGGCCGCGCACCAATCCCGCCCTCAATAACCCCACCCTGTTCGTTCGCGATGCCTATCTTTGCATGTACTGCGGGCGGGAATTTGAGCAGCACGCTTTAACCCGGGATCATATTCAACCCACCTCTCGCGGCGGCAGCGACCGCTGGGAAAATGTCGTAGCCGCCTGCCGCCGCTGCAATCAACACAAAGCCGACCGCACGCCGGAAGAGGCCAATATGGAGCTGATCGCGCTGCCTTATCGCCCTAATAATGCAGAGTATCTGGCGCTGACCAACAATCGCCGCATACTCTGTGATCAGATGGAATTTTTGCGCAGCCAGTTTTCTAAAAACAGCCGCTTCTTATAGGCGACTGTTTTAGGCGAATGGCGAGAAGCAAGGCGCGCGAGCAGTGAAGTGTGGCAACTAGCCCGAAAAGTCCTTAACCCAAAAAGCCCTGGGCAAAGGTCAGCAGAATTAGCACCGGGCAGAAAAACTTTACATAGACAGGCCAAAGCTTCCAGAACAGACCCTGCTCCACATCGGGATTGCCTTTTCTGATCTCTTCGAGAATGCTGTGGCGATGAAAAATCCAGCCGGCAAAAATACACAGAAACATACTCAGCAGAGGCTGCGCCCGTTCGGTGGTAAGGGTAATAACAAAGCCAAACAGACTGTCAAAATTGAGTGAAATTGTGCTGCTGATGGCAAACACAATCAGCGCAACCAACCAGGTCGCCTTGCTGCGATTGATGTTTCGCGCCTCCACCGCATAAGAGACCGGCACCTCAAGCATCGAGATCGACGAAGTCACCGCAGCAATCGACATCAGCACAAAAAACGCCACGCCCACTAACAGCCCGGCGGAACCCATGCCATCAAACAGCGCCGGCAACACCTGAAAAATCAGATCCGGCCCAGCGATCAGTTCGCCACTCTCGGCATAAATGGTTACGCCCAGATGTTGCGCCACAAACATCGCCGGCAACACCAGCAAACCGGCGAGAAAGGCGACACCTGTATCAGTTAATGTCACCAGCGTGCCAACCAGTGGCAGGTTTTCATCCGCACGAATATAGGAACCATAAATCAGCATGGTGCCAACCCCCAGCGACATGGAAAAGAACGCCTGCCCCATCGCGCTGACAATTAACTTCGGGTCACCCATCTGCGTAAAGTCTGGCACCAGATAATGGCGCAAGCCCTGCATCGCCCCAGGTTGGGTTAACACATAGAGAATCAGCCCGCCGAGCAACACAAATAATGACGGCATCAAACGCTGCGACCACTTCTCAATACCCTGTTCGACACCGGCGCTGATCACCAGCGCGGTCAGAGCGATAAACAGCCCGGCAAAGCCAATATTGCGGGCGAGGCTAAACTCAGTCAGCCAGTTTCCCAGCCCGGGCAGGCCAATCGCCGAACTTATCGGTGCCAGCATAAAGGCCAGCATCCACCCGGCGACAATAC
>JALRJD010000002.1 GCA_023255165.1 Porticoccaceae bacterium
GGCGGCGGCGCCGGTTTTAGCCAGATCACGGGCGCGCATGGCCATCTTCAGGCGGCGCTGGCTGTCGGTGCTGAGCGCGGCAATCTGCTCCGCCAACAGCTCTGCGGTGAGGTCGCTCTGAGCCAGCATCAAGGCCGCACCCTGATCGACGAGTAGCTGGCCATTGACGGTTTGGTGATCGTCGATGGCGTGAGGAGAAGGAATCAACAACGAGCCCAACCCAGCGCAGGTCAGTTCGGCCACAGTCAATGCCCCGGCGCGACAGATGGCAAAGTCGGCCCAGTTGTAGGCTTCGTCCATGCGCTCGATAAAGGGCACCACGTCGGCGCTAACACCGGCGGCCTCGTACAGCGCCTGGGTCTCTGCGCAGTGCTGCTTGCCAGTCTGATGACGTACCAGCGGGCGCTGCTGCGGTTCCAGCAGAGCCAGTGCCGCGGGCACTAATTGATTGATCGCCAGCGCTCCGCGACTGCCGCCCAACACCAGCAGGTGGGCGGTGCCCTGTCTGCCGATCATGCGCTGTTCGGGAGCGGGTAGATTGGCGATCTCCGGGTGCACCGGGTTGCCACACCATTCGCCGCGTTTAAATACGCCAGGGAAACCCTGCATCACCCGGCGGGCAATAAGAGCAAGCAATTTATTGGTGGTGCCGGCCACGGAATTTTGTTCATGAATAACGATTGGAATACCTTTCAAACGCGCCGCCACAGCACCGGGGCCGGAAGCAAAGCCACCCATACCGAGTACCACCTGGGGCTGGAAATCAGCGATAACCGCCAGGGCCTGGCCGATTGAACGCCACAGCAACAACGGCGCTTTCAGCAATGCGCTGAGACCGCGGCCGCGAATTCCTTCGATATCCAGGCAGTGCAGGCTGATCCCGGCTGCCGGCACCAGTTCACTTTCAATGCCGCGCTGGGTGCCAAGCCATGAGACCACGGTGTTCGCTGCGCGCAGCTGATCGGCCACCGCCAATGCGGGGAACACATGACCGCCGGTGCCGCCGGCCATAATCATCACCCGGTGTGGTGCAACTGTATTAGCGGCTGCATTAGCCACCGTGTTTATTGTCTGTGTCTCAGCGACCACGACGCACCCTCCTCACAACCTGTGTATCCGGGTGTAACTCATGGCCGATGCGCAACATCATGCCGACCATGGCGCAGGTAACCATCAGACTGCTGCCGCCATAGCTGACAAACGGCAATGTCAGGCCTTTGGTCGGCAGAAATCCGGCGTTCACGCCGAGATTGATCAGGGTCTGGCCACTGATCAAGCAGCCAAAGCCGATCAGCACAAAGGCGCCGTACCAGTACTCCTGACTGATGGCGCGCTTGCTCAAGCTAAAGATCCGCTGCACCAGCAACACATAGAGACCGAGCAGGCAGAGCACGCCAATAAAACCAAATTCTTCGGCAAAAATGGCAAACACAAAATCGGTGTGGGCTTCCGGCAGATAGAGCATTTTCTGCACCGACTGCCCGAGGCCAACGCCAAACCACTCGCCGCGACCAAAGGCGATCAATGACTGGGTGAGCTGGTAACCGGAATTAAACTGGTCCGACCAGGGGTCGAGGAAGGAGCTAAGCCGCGCCATGCGATAAGGAGCCGCTTCGGCAAACAGCACTAGCACCGAGGAGCCAACCACTACCAGAGCCAGGTAGTGCCAGAGTCTGATACCGGATAAAAACAGCATCGCCATAAAGGTGCAGACCAGCACCACCAGCGAGCCAAAATCCGGTTCCATCAGCAGTAAAAACAGCGGCACCATCAACACGCCGAGGGGTTTTGCCCAGTCGCGCCAGTCATCGCCAAAACCGTCGCGGTGCTGGGCGAAGTAGCTGGCCATAAAGACCACAGTGGCCACTTTGGCCAACTCGGAAACCTGCAGTGTCATGCCGCCGAGGCTGAGCCAGCGACGGCTGCCGTTGACTTCACGGCCAATGCCGGGAATCAGCACCACAATCAGCAGCACAACGGCCAGCAGCATCCACAACCGGCTGTACTGAGACCAGACTGACGGCGGCGTAAAGAAGGTCACCGCCATGGCACCGAGTGCAATTATCAGATACACGGCGTGACGAACGACAAAATAGAATTCGTTATTAAACTGGTGGGCGGCATAGCTGAATGACGCCGAGGCAACCATGGTCAGACCAACCGACATCAGCGCCATCACCGCCAGCAACAACATACTGTCGATGCGCCAGGTGCTGCGCTGCGAGCCATGAAAATTGAGCGGGATGGTCATATTCATGCCGCCACCGCCGTCACTGCATTCTGGAAGCTGCGTCCGCGCTCTTCAAACCCGGAGAACATATCAAAGCTGGCACAGGCCGGCGACAGCAGCACAATATCACCCGGCTCGGCGGCACCACGGGCCGCTTCCACCGCGCTGTGCAGGGAATCAAAGTGCTGCACTGGTGCGACACCGACCAGCGCGCTGGCGATCAGCTCGGCATCCTGACCAAACAGCGCAACCAGTTTCACAAATTGCGCTACCGGCGCCTGCAACTCGGCAAAGTTCTGGCCCTTGCCCTGACCACCGGCGATAAGGATCAGATTGCGGCGCTCATGGTCGCCAAAGCCATTAATAGCGGCCACAGTGGCGCCGATATTGGTGCCTTTGGAATCGTCGATATACGTCACATTGTCGAGGGTGGCGACGGTTTCACAGCGATGCGGCAGGCCACGGAAGGTTTTCAGGGTCTGCAACATAGCATTCATTTCAAGGCCGGCGGCCTGACCCAGCGCCAGTGCAGCCAGGGCATTGGCCTGATTATGGCGACCTTTAATCGCCACTTCAGAGGTGCGGATCAATGGCTGCAAGCCGCAGGCCAGCCAGCTTTCGCCATTCTCTTCGAGCACACCAAAGCTGCCCAGATCCGGCTTGTTCAAACCAAAACTGCAGAGTTTGACGCCAACCGACAACAGCGGATTGGTCAGCGCATCCTGACGGTTGAAGATCACCTGACTGGCGCCACGGAAAATCCGGTGCTTGGCGGCATGGTATTGCTGTAACCCGGCGTAGCGATCCATGTGGTCGGGGCTGATATTTAACAGCCCGGCAATCGCGCCGCGTGTGTCGCTGACCAGTTCGAGCTGGAAGCTGGAGAGTTCAATCACATAGAGTTGATTACTGTGGTCGAGCAGATCGAGCATCGGGGTGCCGAGATTGCCGCCGACGCCAACCGTTAAACCGCTGGCTGCGGCCATCTCACCGACCAGTTTGGTCACTGTGCTCTTGCCATTGGATCCGGTAATCACAATCACCGGGGCGCTGGCATGTTCGAGAAACAACTCGACATCTCCGAGCAGTTTGACACCTTGCTGCTGCGCCGCAACCAGCGCAGGCTGGTCGAGAGCAATGCCGGGGCTGACCACAACGCTGTCAAAACCGAGCAGCAGATCTTCGGTAAACGGACCCAATACCACCGGCACATTGGGATAGTGTTCACTCACTTCGGCGAGACGTGGCGGCTCGGTCCGACTGTCGGCAAAGACAAAGGGTTTGCCCAGAGATGTCAAAAATCGCGCGACAGACAACCCCGTGGCACCCATGCCCAGGATTGCGATATTGCGATTAGTGGCGATCAAGTCAGTCATTTGCTCGTTTATCTCAACTTCAGTGTGGCCAGGCCAATCAGCACCAGCATCACGGTAATAATCCAGAAGCGCACAATCACCCGCGGTTCCGGCCAGCCTTTCAGTTCATAGTGGTGGTGCAGCGGCGCCATGCGGAAAATGCGTTTGCCGGTCAATTTGAACGAGGCCACCTGCAGAATCACCGACAGGGTTTCCATCACAAACACTCCGCCCATCACCGCCAGCACAATTTCCTGACGGATAATCACAGCGATAACACCCAGCGCCGCGCCCAGCGCCAGCGAGCCGACATCGCCCATAAAGACCATGGCGGGATAGGTGTTAAACCAGAGAAAACCGAGCCCGGCGCCACACAGTGCGCAAGTAAAAATCAGCAGTTCGCCGGCGCCGCTGATATAGGGAATATGCAGATAAGAGGCAAACTGATAGTTGCCGGTTAAATAGGCCATGATGCCCAGCGCGCCGCCGACCAGCACGGTTGGCAGTATCGCCAGACCATCGAGACCATCGGTGAGGTTGACCGCGTTGCTGGTGCCAACAATCACAAAGTAGGCAAACAGCACGTAGAGCGGCCCGAGATTGAGCGCGACGTTTTTAAAGAATGGCACGATCAAAGCGAGCTCGGCAGTGGATGCGGCGCTGGTGTAGAGATAGAGCGCTGCAATCAAACCAAACAGCGACTGCCAGAAATACTTCCAGCGCGCGGGCAGGCCGCGGGGATTTTTCTGCACCACTTTGCGGTAATCGTCGACCCAACCGATCAGGCCAAAGCTGAAGGTGACACCGAGCACCACCCAGACATAGTGGTTTTCCAGGTTCGACCACAGCAATGTGGAGATAAACATCGCCATCAAAATCAGCGCGCCGCCCATGGTTGGCGTGCCGGCCTTGCTCAGATGGCTCTGGGGGCCGTCGCTGCGGATCGCCTGACCCATCTGCAGACTATTGAGCAGATTGATCACTCGCGGCCCCAGTACCCAGCAGATCGCCAACGCTGTGATCACCGAAAGAATGCCGCGCAGCGTGAGGTAGTTCACCACGGAGAACGGGCTATAAAATTGACTCAGGTAATCGGCCAGCCATAACAACATCAGAGTTTCTCCGCCAGTAACATGTCTACCACCAGATCCATTTTTGAGCTGCGCGACCCCTTGACCAACAGAGTCAAATCGCTGCGCTCAATTTCGTCGAACAGTGGCCCTTTTAAACTTTCCAGATCGGCAAAATGTTTGCCATTGCCCGCATCGCTGGTGTGCGCGCTCAAGGTGCCAAGTGTGTAGAGCTGGTCGATACCAGCGCTCAGGGCATATTCACCAATCTCGCGATGCAGTTGCGCCGCATCGGCGCCCAGTTCGGCCATATCGCCAAACACCATCACCCGATAAC
>JALRJD010000042.1 GCA_023255165.1 Porticoccaceae bacterium
CCGCAAAGTTGATAATCACCTGGAATGGATGATCAAACGGCCAGGAGCGCCAGTCACCATCGCGGTAGTAGGTGAAGTAAGGCACATCGTCGACAAAGGTCGTCAGGTAATCCGGGCCCCATTCAAGCGCATAGCGATGAAAGGCTTGCTGGGCGTCTGCAATATGAATGCTGCCCTTGCGCTGTTCCCAGTTGACCCAGTAATAAGCCTGGGTATGGACAGTGCCGTGAACAATGCCGGGGTCGTAGCCAACATGTTCCATGATGTCGATCTCGCCGGAGTTGGGCCAGGCATCACATTTGCGACTGCCCTCCCAGTCTGCCGCTGTGGCGTCACAGTTGGTTGCGTAAAAATAGGGATCGGTCGGCATCATCCAGATTGCCGGCCAGGTGCCCTGCCCAACAGGTAGTTTGGCGCGCACCTCAACTTTGCCATAGCGCATATCCATCTTGCCGGAGCTGTGGATTCGCGCCGAACTGTACTCGGCGCCGCGAAAGGCTTCATGATGCGCCTCAATCACCAGCAGACCATTTTCCGTGCGCAGATTTTTCTCACGTTTGGTGTAGGTTTGATCCTCCGCATTGACCTTGCCCGCAGGCCAGATGGCGGCAGTCCAGTTGTCCGGGTTGACTATCGGACCATCAAACTCGTCCGCCCAAACCAACTGCCATTGATCCGCTTGCACCTCAACTCTCTTGAACACATCAAAGCCACTGATCACCGCACTGCCAACCGAGGCCTTGAGCTCAAGAGTCAACTCACCATCATTTACCATCACATTGGCGATGGTCCGCGACAGCCCCGAGCGCACTCGACCATCGCGGGTCTTACGCACATCCAGATCGTTGATCAACACCTTGTTTTCGGCGATCACATCAAAAATGCGCGCGCCAATCTCAGTCTCATCGGGCTCAATAAAATGCAGGGTAATATCGTAGCGTCCATTGGCCAGTTTTTTACTCCAGCGGTTATCACCAGTGCGATAACTACGGTACATAGCTACCAACTGCGCTCCCTGAACTTTAGCCACCGACTGGCAAGTCGCTGTCTGGGTGCAGATATCAGCCTCGTATACCAGCCCGCCCGCTGACTGCACAGCCCCGCCGCCAACATTCACCGCCCACACCGGCTGGCTCTCAACAGCAGCAAAGCTGTGAGCTGCAACGCCACTTGCCAGTATCGCGATAAAACCAACAACTGCTCGCGCTGATGTTGATAGTGAATGTTTATTACTGCCAGAAAGATCTGTCATAACCCAACCCATTTCATTTTCGATCAGGAATCATAGCGATGACCTGTAAAGATTGTTATCGAGTTGCGATAAAGCAGCCTCCAGGCGGGATGAAAACAGGCCAAAACCCGCACATTCTGCGTATAAAGTGCCGATTGCAGGTGGTGGTCTTCCTTAAACCCGAAAAAATAACCTTTTATCGCATCTAACATTGTTTGCCGGGCATGAACAGGTAGAGTACTGATGGGGACGTAGTAAATATAAATCCATCAAGAGATGGAGTAATAAAAATATTAAAAATGATGGGTGTTCAAATAACTTTTAAAAATATTAAGATTTATAAAGGTGAAAAAATTGCAGACATAATTGTTAAAAGTGCTAGTTCTTTGAAAAGTATAAATTGTCCAGCTCATTTGAATAGTAGTGCTATTGACGAGTTTCTCATAATTTTTTTAGTAGCAGCTAAAGCTAAAGGAGTTTCTAACTTTAAGGGGTTAATGGAACTAAACCAAAAGGAAAGTCCTCGTTTAAAATGGGGATCAAAAATCTTGAATTTAATGGGCATCAAAACTATTCTTACAAATGATGCAATTAAAATTTTTGGGAATCCTAATTTAAAAATTGATAAAGAAATTATTATTAAAGATTATTTAAAAGATCATAGAGTATTTATGACTAGTGTGATTGCAGCTTTATCATTCGGTGGAAAATGGGAAATTCATGACAAGGATTCGAT
>JALRJD010000077.1 GCA_023255165.1 Porticoccaceae bacterium
CAGGAGAAGTTTGGGGAGCACGCTTCAGCTACAGCTTATAAGCTCGTAAGTCAGAGTAAAGCAACAGAAAAAAGGACGGGTAACCCCCGTCCTTTTTTTATTCCCGTCAGACCCTCGCAATGCCCTGTCCGAAATTACCACCGCACTGACTGCTGACGACAGTGATTAGAGAACCTGTTCCGCTAACATGACCAATATCCCAATCCACGCGGAAAACAATATGAACAATAATACCGCTTTAATAACCGGCGCATCCGATGGGATCGGTCTCGAATGCTGCAAAATACTCGCCGCAAAAGGTTACAACCTGATTCTGGTTTCCCGTCGCCAGGCGCTGCTCGAAGAGCTTGCCGAAAGCCTGACCAGCCGCCATCCGAATATCTGTTGTACTGTTATCGCCGCTGACCTCTCCGCCCCGCAAGCGGCTCAGGCGCTTTTTCAAAGCGTTGAGGAACAGGGGCTGAAAGTGGACTTTCTGATTAACAATGCCGGCCTGTTGCACAATGGTTTTTTTACCCAGCTCGACCTTGCCGCCCAGGAAAAGATGATCGCTGTCAATGTGCTCGCGCTGACTTCCCTGACCCATCTGTTTGCCAATCAGATGGCCGCTGGCCCTGACAGCGAGGCGAAAAGCGGCGGCCATATTTTAAATGTCGCCTCGCTCGCGGCCTGGATGCCAATCCCGAACCAGAATGTCTATGCTGCCAGCAAAGCCTATGTACTTTCGTTTAGTCAGGCGCTACATGATGAACTCAAGGCCGCTAAATCCGGTGTCACAGTCACAGCACTGTGCCCCGGTTACACGGCAACCAAGATGATGGACAACCCGGATCAGGGCGGCAAGTTGTTGGTTCCGGCAACCCTGTTACAGTCCGCCGAAGAGGTCGCCCGACAGGGCATTGAAGCCTGCCTTGCAGGTCGGCCGACGATTGTCACCGGGCTGGCCAATCGCTTCAGCGCCGCCCTCACCCATCTGTTTCCGCGCATGACGTTGGCCAAATTCGCCGGCCGCTATTACCGCAGCAATATGGAATAGATTTACCGCACAACATTTTCTCGTGCAAATAATTATCCACAGCAGATAACAAGAGATAAGCATGAATCTACAGAAACCAGAAAAAGTAATGATCACCGGCGCCAATGGTTTTATTGGCGGCAGCCTGATACGTCATTATCAGCAACAGGGCGTTGATGTTGTCGGTGTCGATCTGCACGGGGATGGCGAAAAAGTTGTGCAGGGGGATATTGGCAAGCCCGAAAGCATCGCCGATTTACTCGACCAATGTGATGTGATTATCCACACCGCGGCACTGGTTTCCAATGCGCTTGGCGATGCGGATATGTGGCGAGTTAATGTGTTGGCGACGGCCAATCTTATTGCCGCAGCCGAGCGGCATCAGGTGCGTCGGTTTGTGCAGCTTTCATCGATTGTCGCCTATGGCAATGCCGCGGCAGGTGAACTCAATGAAGAGCATCCGGTGCATGCCGATGGTGGCAGCTATGTGCTAACCAAACTCGCTTCGGAGCACGCTGTGCTGGCAGCACAAGCCAGGGGCTCCATCGAGGTGGTAATTGTGCGCCCCGGCGATGTCTATGGTCCCGGCAGCAGACCCTGGTTGATTTTGCCATTGGAAGCCATCCACAAAAGCCAATTTATGCTCCCGGAGAAGGGCGAGGGATTTTTTCGCCCGATCTATATCGATGATCTTGTGCGCGGCATTGCGTTGGCGGTGGAGTCTCCGCAGGCCAGCGGTGAAATTTTTAATCTTTCCTGCCAGGGTTATATCACCAGCAAGGAATTTTTCAGCCACCACTACAGCTGGCTGAACAAGCGCGGGCCAATGTTGGTTTCGACCAGAACGGCTCTGATAGCCGCCTCCATCGCGACTAAAATTGCTAACCTCACCGGGTCGATCAACGAAGCCTCAACTGCAACCGTGGCCCAGCTATCAACCAAAAGCTGGTTTAGCATTGCCAAAGCGCAACGAGTTCTCGGCTGGGCACCGGAAGTATTGTTGGAAGAGGGAATGCAGCGCTCAAAACAATGGGCCGCAGAACAGGGGTTGCTGAATAAACCGAAACAATAATTACTCTTTTGAGTTGCTCATCT
>JALRJD010000140.1 GCA_023255165.1 Porticoccaceae bacterium
GTGATCAGTCACTGAGTAGTTATTAAACACCGGCGCGTTGCCACGCTCTGTAATCGCATCACCCACCTTCAAGGCCAGGCCAAACTCAATTTCCTCACCCATGCTGTAGATACCAATATCATCTGGCACAACATCGTTAAAGAACAGACCACCAATGGTCAACAGCGGCAAATCGGTAACGATGTTGGCGTTGTTGATACCATCCAAATCGGCACTGTTCATGTTTTTCGCTTCGCGCGTACCGGTAATAGATTTGAATTCAACATCACCAAACGCACCCATATCCTCAACCTTGTACGAGACGGTCAATGAGTGGGCGTCAACCTCGTTAGTGGAACGTGAACTCATATCTGAAGAGCCCATGCCAGGCTTTGAGTTAGCCGAGGCAAGCTCGTCATTGGTCCAGGCAATAAAGTCGTTAGCCCAACCCTTGAAGGTCTCTACCTGAGGCAGAGCCGGCAAAAAGGCTGCATATGAAGCCAGCAGTGCTACAGTTTGTGCGCGTTCAGCACTGTCGACGGCGACCGCTGAGGGGAAACCCGCAGCACCGACAACGCCGGGAGCCCTGGGGTTGAAACCCACCACATCCATCATCTGCGAATGCTCATCGAGCTCATCGTGGGAATAGCTATAGTCGATAGCCAGATTGTCAGTTGGCGTAAAACGCAGTGAAACACGTTGGCCTGAACGGTCAAGGTTTTCAAAACCAGCAAGGCTTGTATTGCTGTTGTCGTAGAGGTCATCGCGCTTGCGCGTGTAACCGGAAACAGACATACCCAGGTTATCACTGAGAGGCACATCGAAGCGCACATTGGCCGCTTCATAGCCGTAATCACCGACAGACAGCTTTACTTTAGCGCCCAATTCTTCGCCAGGCTTCTTGGTGATAAAGTTAATCGCACCACCGATAGAGTTGCGGCCATAAAGCGTACCCTGGGGGCCTTTGAGAACCTCAATGCGCTCCAGGTCCATGGCATCGACGCCATTGCCGGTTGCTTTACCCAGGTAGACGCCGTCTACGTAAATTGCGTTAGCCGGATCAGAGGAAACACTGTTGGGGTTACCTGCACCAATGCCACGCAGATAAAAGCTGACGTTACCTCGCGACGAGGTTCCTTCGTAACCCTGGATGCCGGGAATGGCATCAAAAAGGCTTTTAATATCGACAATGCCCTGGTTTTCGATAGCAGATTCGGTGAGCGCTTCAATAGCAATCGGCGCGTCCTGAAGATTTTGCTCGCGCTTTTCCGCGGTTACAACAACCTCTTCGAGCATGCCCGCTGCAAGAGTTGAATTTGCCGCCACTATGGCTACAGCGATAGCCGTTCTATAGATCGCGGTTTGCATACCTTTTTTCATAATTACCCCCTCGGTTTTATGGACTGTCTAATTGACATCATTTATTCACAATTGAAAATTGTTGGTTATTGTTATGATGTGGTTTCTCAAAATCATTTAAATGAAACGATAAATCTCCGAAGTATTCTGGAGCAATCGTGCGTTTACTAAAGCGCCACACTTCTCTTTCCTTAACAAACCTGTCGTAATACCGCCCCGTCATAATGGTTTGCAGCGGAAAATCCTCTAATGCCTGTGTCACAGTAAAAAGCGACTGAGCTGATGCCTTATTGCCATCTAACTCAATCACTAAATTATTAATGTAGTGCGTGGTGCATGGCGTTCCCGTGTGCGGATAAATTTTCACCCTCAAACGGTTTGCAGCAAGCACCTGCGCACTGCCCTCAAGTTCTTCAGCTGACGGCAGAAACAGTAATCTCGCCTTGCTCATCAATGCTGCAACAGCTTCAAAATCACCCGCATCAACGCGTTCCGCGTAGCCGTAAACCAATTGTTGAATTCGTTGATAGTCACTCACGGAACTGCTCTTAATTTTTATTTTTATTGTTATTGTTATTGCTATGACGATAAGTTACCGAGCTGGCGGCAGATTCGACAGTACAAAATCTGTCAACTTAATAAACCAAACGCGTCACGCGCAAACACCGGTGCAGACAATTTAGACCGCATTCTATGCCACGTCAGTGGTCTTGATTTTTAAAATATTGTGCCGGTAGGCCTTCGGCGTATGCCCGGTCCAGTGCCGAAAAGAGCGCACAAATGAGCTCGGTTCGGTAAAGCCCAGCTCGTCGGCGATATCATTTATTTTGCGACTGGCATCTCCCAGACAATCAATCGCCAATTTGCAGCGCACCTCGTCTTTTATTAGCTGGTATGAAATTTTTTCCTTGAGCAGACGCCGACGCAGACTTGACTCCGACATATGCAGGCGGTGAGCAATTTCAGAAAAGGAAGGCACGCCAGTTTTAAAGTCGAAGCCAATAAGCTGTTTAATCGCCTCTGCCGCTGAACCGGGCTGGCGCTCGATCATACTTAGCTGAAAAACGGTGGCATCGAGAAACGGCTGCAGAGAGGCGGTATTTTGCACAACGCGAAGCTCGAGCGTGTCGCGGGGGAAAATAATGCGATTCGCCTCGGCGGAAAAAACGATCGGACAACCAAGCATATCTTCCATATTGTTGGCGTAGGATGAACCGATACTGGGCCGCGCAACCTCCACGCGGGTAGCCTGGATCGCATGACCAGTCAGCCATCCACAAAATGCATGCCAAACCAGCAGCCCGGAGGCCATGGTAACCGTGTCGAAGGTACCGGCTAATTTCCATGAGGACGGGACAAACAAAGCGGAGACATTTTGAGTGTCGAAACTGTAGTGCAAGCTGGCTTGATCGCCGTCAACTTCAAGACTTAACTGTCGTCCGGTCAGGGGCCGCATCATCTGTTCAAAGCGCTGCGCCCGCGCCAGAGCCTCGCCGAGAGTGGAACAACCCATTATCGCGTAACACATCATCTCAAATGAATCTGTGCCCAAGCCGCCGCCCCAGGGAATGTAGGGATTGGTTTTTTGCATTGCCTTTACCAGCTCACGGTAAAGCGCTGAATATTTAATACTTGAGAGGGGCGCGTTGTCGCTAAGCAGCGACAAACTGGCAACGTCTACATCTGCCGCAGCTGCAATGGCATCAATATCCAGACCAATGTTTTCGATATAGTCTATCAGCCGATGAAACGTGCTCGCAGCAACATTAATATCAACCATGACTCACCTCTCTTGTTATTTTTATGTCGAGAGAATTTGTCAATAAAAACGAATTTTTGTGCTCTATCCAAAGCCACAGAGATCGGTATATTGACCCTTTTGACAGAGCTAATAGTGCCATGATCGACTCCAGCTACCAACCCTATTTGCGCCGCGAAGTTACTACAAATGGATTAACAAACGCATTTTTCAACGGCGTCATCTGTTGGTACCTGATCAAAGACAAAGCCGATTTAACCTGGTGGGGCGAGCATAGCTTTGCCGGCGATATACTGGCCACGGCGCTTATTTTGCCCTGGATTGTAGCGATGATTGTGATCCCCCTTCAGCGCCGTAAAGTGCGCCAGGGCAAAATTCAGCCCTGGCACTGCGACAGCAATGCTTCGCAAATTCTTCGCTTACTCAGTCGCTTCCCACAGTCCCTATGGTTAAACGGCGTTTACTTTGGATTGCTCGGCATGTTGATCGTTGCACCCCTAACCCTGCTGCTGTTATGGATCGTCGGTGCCGGTCTTTTTACACCTATGGAATATGCTATTTTTAAAGGCCTCTGGGCCGGCTGCCTGGCTGCAATTACGGTATTGCCTATGCTGTTTGTCGGGTTGCGCGCTGATTTGGCGTCGGCACAAGAGAGCCAGGCATGAATCATGACATTTTAAATAGCCCCGCCAGCATTGGCACAATGCGGCTAAAAAACCGTTTTGTGCTGGCCGCCATGGGCTCTAATTATGCCAGCCCTGATGGTCATTGCAGTGAGCAGCTAATCGCCTATTACGAGGCACGCGCGAGGGGCGGTGCCGGGCTGTTAATTTTGGAAACCACATCGGTAAGCTGGCCAGCAGGCTGCTCCATGCCCAATATGGTGGGGTTCTCAGATGACTGCTTTTTGCCCGGACTGAAGGAACTGACCTCCAGAGTCCATCATTACGATTGCAAAATTGCCGCTCAACTCAACCATAGCGGCAAGGTATCCCAAGAGGATACCGTTGCAGGGCGTCCTGTATTGGTGCCGTCCATCCCGGGAAAAAGTCGCAATGACATGATGCCACTGCTGACCCGCGAAGAGCTCGGCAACTTTATTAAAATGGGTGGCCCAGACGGCAAAGGCCCGCGCTACCATGTAATGGACCAGGACGATATTGACAACCTGGTGAATGACTTTGTCAGTGCCGCTAAACGCGCGGTTACTGCCGGCTTTGATGGCATTGAAATACACGGTGGTCACGGTTATGTGATCTCAAGCTTCCTGTCACCGGCAACCAACCAGCGCGTCGACCATTACGGCGGCACACTGGAAAACCGCGCGCGCTTAATGGTGGATATTGTTGGCGCTGTGCGCGCCGCTGTGGGTCCCGACTTCCCGATTATTATTCGCCTCGATGCCAAGGAATATCGCGTCGAAAATGGCATTACCCCGGATGACTTTATTGCTGCCGCAAAACTTGCCCAAAAAGCTGGTGTCGATGCTATTGATGTCAGTGCCTACAGCGATACGCAGAAAGGTATTGCCTTCACTGAAGCGCCATTGGTTCATCAACCTTCCGCCTATGTACCCTTTAGCGAGCGAGTGAAACGCGAGCTGGATATACCAGTAATCGCTGTTGGCCGCATTGAACTGGACAGTGCCGCCAAGGATATCGCTAACCATAAATATGATTTCCTCGGTCTCGGTCGCAAACTGATTGCCGACCCAGAATTACCCAACAAAAGCGCTGCCGGTATGGCCGAGAGCATTAGACCCTGCATCTATTGTTATATCTGTGTCAGCCAGATTTTTATCAATAAACCCATGCTCTGCGCAGTCAATACCGATGTCGGCCGTGAATATAAAGGTGATCTGATCGCCAGCAGCACCGATACAGGCCGGCACTTCGCTGTGGTCGGCGGTGGCCCAGGAGGCATGGAGGCGGCGCGCCTGCTGGCCACAGCTGGACATCAGGTGACGCTGTTTGAAAAAGAGCCGCAATTAGGCGGCACAGCGCGTATTGCCGCCCTCGCCTACGAGCCAAATAGCGGCTTAATCGATTATTTGGCCGCAGAACTGCGGCGCTTAAAAGTCGATGTGCAACTCAATAGTCCAGTCAATCCAGCTGCCCTGACAGCGCTCAACCCTGATCATGTGATTGTTGCCACTGGTGCCAAGCGCGAAGCTCCTGAAATCCCGGGCAAGCATCTCAAGCATGTGTTTGACGGCGAAGAGATGCGCGGCCTCTTGCTGGGAGGCGACGATCGCGGACTGAAAAAACTCAACCCCATTAAACGCGCATTGGTAAGCTTTTCTCAGGCGCTGGGCTTGACCCGTAATATTGGCTGGGTGCGGGCGCTAAGCCACCTGTGGATGCCACTGCAGAAAGATATCGTGATTGTCGGCGGCGGCTTGGTGGGCATTGAAATCGCCGAATTTTTAATTGAGCGACGCCGGCGTGTCACAGTATTGGAACCCAGCGCCACGCTGTCACCCGAGTTGAGCATTGTGCGCCGGGCGCGGGTGATTCATCTGCTGCGCGAGCACGGCTGCAATATGTTGACTAAAGCCACTGTCAGTCATATTGATCAGGCTGGGGTGCACTATCGATACAAGCACGAACAGGATCACGACGAAAAAATGCACTGTATCAAGGCTGATCAGGTGATTATTGCTCAGGGTGCAGACGCAGATACGCAGGTTGGCGAACGCCTGAAAGAGGCAGGGTATTCGGTGACAACGATCGGCGACTGCCGCTCAATTGGCTATCTCGATGGCGCGATCCACGATGCGCGCACCGCGGTAAGCGCCCTGTTACAGGCACGGTCATAACTATTGCTAAGCTCCCTACCAACACCAAAACCAACAGCAACAGCAACAGCAACAGCGCCGGAGATTATTCTCCAGCCTCTTTAGCCAGGTGTAAAAATACCGGCACTTCACCGCCGCCATGGACTTCCAGGCTGGCACCTGACACATAAAATGCGTCGTCCGAGCACAGATAGACCACTGCCTTGGCAATATCCGCCGGCTCGGCCATGCGCCCCATGGGCAACATATCCGCAACCCGCTTAAATCCCTCGGCGCCACCATAGTGGGCTTCTCCCGCGGGGTGATAAACCAGCCCGACCACCAGGCCATTGACCCGCACCTTTGGTCCCCACTCCATAGCCAGTGACTGAGTCGCATTTAGCAGGCCAGCTTTGGCAGCC
>JALRJD010000168.1 GCA_023255165.1 Porticoccaceae bacterium
TATTGCAGTTTTTTGGAGAAGACGTAGTAGTTTGCACTGAGTGACAGAATATTTTTCCCGCAATTACTCACGCTCAAGCTGAACCTGATCCTCAGCCAATGTCAGCCAACACTGTTTGCGCGACGTCCAAACATGCACCGACGGTTTTAAATCATCAACCTCATCCAGGGTACCAGCCTTAATAAAAATCAAACCCATCTCCGGCCCGGAATCAGTATCCGTCACCACCGGCGAACCACAGTTGCCACAAAACTTGCGATACACCCGCTGGCCGCTGGTGCCGCGATCCTCATAGGTTTGTAACTCACCAGTCAGCTGAAGCGCGTCACGCTTGAAAAAAGCCACCACCGAAAAAGCCGACCCCGCCTGCTTCTGGCAATTGAGGCAATGGCACACCACCACCTCCTCCGGTTGCGCAGGTACCCTATAGCGAACCTCACCGCACAAACAACCGCCCTCTCTGGTCTTCTCAAGCATGGTTAAATCTCCGCAAAAGTATTAATTAATTCCCAGCGCACCATCCACTGTAAACGCAGACCCAGTGATAAATGATGCCTCACTGCTGGCCAGGTAGACCGCCATCGCAGCAATATCCGCCGGCTCGCCAATGCGGCCAATCGGGTGCATGGCTTTGTAACTGTCCATCAGCGCCTCGCCATCCTCGACCTGACTGATAACCTTTTTCAACATATCGGTCTGAATCACACCGGGATTGATCGAATTGACATTGATGCCATAGCCGCTGCGCGCGCAGTGCAAGGCGACAGATTTGGTCATCATGTCCACCGCCGCTTTGGAGGCGTTGTAGGCAACCAGCTCGGCCTGGGGCTTAAAGGCTGACACCGAGGCCATATTGATAATCGAACCACCGCCACTGCGTTTCATCAGTTTGATCGCGCCCTGGCAACCGAGGAAACAGCTGCGCAGATTGATCGCCATGGTTTTGTCCCAGGTCTCGACATCGAGATCTTCGATGGTTCCCATCAACGTGACACCGGCTACATTGACCATAATATCGAGACCGGAAAAGAGCTCATTGGCGAGCGCAAACACCGGCTCCCAGTCGGCGGGAAGCGATACATCGTGACGCATAAAACGGCAGTTATCACCGAGCTGTTGGGCCGCTTTGGTACCGCCCTGCTCGTCTATATCACTGATAATCACCTGCGCGCCCTCGGCGATAAAGCGCTGGGCAATGCCATAGCCAATCCCGGTTGCGCCACCAGTGACGATGGCGCATTTTCCTGAAAGTCTTTGCTCAGACATTAACCACTCCTCTCGGGTTACAGTTTCAGCATCAATTTGCCTTTGTTGCTGCCATCAAAGAGTTTGTTAAACGCGGTCAAGGTGTTGCCAAAGCCCTCGATAATTTCATCGCGGAACTCGATTTTGCCACCCTCGAGCAGTTCAGCCACCGCCAGCGCGCCCTCTTCAAAGCGCTCAAAATAGCTGCTGATCAGGAAGCCTTTGACAGTCGCGCTCTTGGCCAGAATCTGCCAGTAGTTGTAAGGGCCGGGAACCGGCTCATTGGCGTTGTAGCTGGAGATGGACCCGCAGAAAACAACTCGCGCATTGCTATTCAGGTTTAACAGCGCGGCGTCTAGAATGTCGCCGCCGACATTATCAAAATAGACATCAACACCATTGGGGCAGGCTTCGGCAATGGCGTCATTAAGGCGACCCTGCTCAGTCTTGTAATTGATCACCGCATCAAAGCCGAGATCCGCTTTCAGCCACTGACACTTCTCTTCGCTGCCGGCCAAACCGACAACACGGCAGCCCATATTTTTGGCCAGCTGCCCGCCGAGAGATCCCACCGCACCGGCGGCTGCGCTCATCAATAAGGTTTCGCCGGGCTTGAGGTCAGCGGCATCGGTAATGCCAAAGTAAGCGGTCAGACCCACAGCACCAAATACACTGAGATAGTAGTGCAGAGGGAAAGGGCTATCCTTTGGCACCTTGGTCAAAAAATAGCCGTCGGAGAGGCTGTACTCTTCCCAACCATTAAGGCCATAGACAATATCGCCCTTGGCAAAATCCGGGTGACGGCTCTCGACAACGGTGCCGACGGTTGAGCTGCGAATCACATCGCCGAGCGCGATCGGTGGCATATAGCTGGGTTCATCACTCATCCATCCACGAATGGCCGGATCAAGGGAAAAATAATCGTTTTTGATCAGCAACTGGCCTTCGTTTAAAGCCTCGACCTCAACCGTGCGAACTCTGACATCTTTATCGGTGGCCGGCCCCTGTGGACGCTGTTCAAGATAGTATTGACTGTACGACATTAACATTGCTTTCCCCTGGATTTTTATAAGTTATAAAGTGTGCGAATTAATGGGCTTAAGCTACTCTTTTACTATTAAAAAATCAACTAAGATTGTTTTTTTAGAGTCCTGCCTGTAGAGTTGGATATCAGCGTTCAGATGCGCTCTCAGGCAGAGCTGATTGGCGATGGTTAGAGCTGCCTGAAATCGAATAAATTGTATTGATGAACTGATAAAAACAAAAACAACAGAAGTACCGTTTTTTGAATAGCACTGTTTGTAAAAGCACTGTTTGTAAAAGCACTGTTTTTAAAAGCACTAATTTATAAAAGCACTTATTTACCATAACAACAAACAAGAGGACTTATCATGGCTTTTTCCGGACCTATTGAAGATCGTCTCGCGATTCGCGAACTGATGGATATCTACGCCGACGCGGTCAACCAGCGCGACGCCGAGCTCTGGGGCTCAACCTGGGCAGAAGATTCAAGCTGGAAGTTACCGGTTATTCCCGGCATGGAAAATGTCAGCGGCAAAGAGAATATTGTCGCGGCCTGGAACGGCGGCATGGCCATGTTTCCGTTTATCTTTATGTCAATTTCGGTGGGCAATATTCAGGTTACCGGCGACACGGCGACAGCGCGCGCCTACACCACTGAAGTGGGCACCACATTGGACGGCACCGAGATTCGACCACGCGGCCAGTACGACGACAAGCTGGTGAAAGTCGATGGTCAGTGGTTATTCAAGGAACGCGTCTTCCACAGCCTCTACGGCGAATAAGCACGGGGCATTCCCCGATCAAGCTTGAAAGAGGTAAACGATATGACCGTACTGATCAACGGAACGGTGGATTTCCGCGCCGAAGACACTGCCGAGATTATGCAGAAAACCGCCGATCTGATGGCGCGAACCCGCGATCAAAAGGGCTGCAGACATTATGTCTGGAGCCTGGATCCGGCGGTTCCCGGCCGTGTTTATGTGCATGAAAACTGGGAGTCGGTGGAAGATCTGGCCGCCCATCTGCAGGGCCATTTCTACACCGATATGCTGGCGATTCTCGGCAACTACGAAATGCTTGGCACCGACATCCTCAAATATCGGGTTGATCTCGCCGAACCCGTTTACGACGAAACCGGCACGCCGCGAGCGGACTTTTTTAGCCAATCAGAAGTTTAGCCAATCAGAAGTTTAGCCAATAAAAAGTTTAGCCAATAAAAACCTATTGGCAGCAATCAGGAGTTAACAATATGGCAACACTCGAACAACGTATTCAGGCCATCGAAGATCGTCACGCGCTGCAAGATCTGGCCGCCACCTATTTTGTGGCCATCGATGATCTCGCCAATGCCGACGATATACTCGCCTGTTTTACCCAGGATGCCGTCTTTGATATGAGCGCCATCGGTTATCCGGCATTTGCAGGTATCGACGCCTTGCGTGAGTTTTTCACCGGCGTGGTTAATGGGCTCGAATACAGCGCCCACTATGGCAGTAACTTTAAAATTGATTCACTAGAGCAAGACCGAGCCAGCGTGCGCATTCATGCGGTGGGAATGGGTTTGCCCCATGGCGGCGAGCGCTCCAAGGTTTATGTGCAGTATCACCTGACATACCAGCGTATCGACGGCCAGTGGAAAATCAGCGCCATCCGCGGCACGCCGCTAATGACCGGCGACTAGTGACCGGCGAATAGCGACCTAGTCTGCCCTGTGCGCCTTGCGCAGGGCAGCCACTGCCAACTCAACCCCCTCTCGCGCCGCCTCCACAATGCCGGCCTGGGAAAAGAAACCATGAATCAACCCATCGAAGCGGCGCACGTGCACCTCAACCCCGGCCTCGGCCAGGCGCGCGGCATAGGCTTCGCCCTCATCGCGCAGCGGGTCAAACTCCGCGGTCATAACCAGCGCCGCTGGCAACCCTGAAAGATCCTCTGCCAACAGCGGGCTGGCAAGCGGGTGATTGCGCTGTTCCGGCTGCGGGCAGTACTGATCCCAAAACCAGGCCATCATTTGCTGCGATAACATATAGCCTTCGGCATTTTCACGGTACGAGGCACTGGACATAGCGGCATCGGTTACCGGGTAAATTAACAGCTGCAGGGCAATCTCTGGCCCCGCTCTGTCCCGCGCCATCAGTGCAACCGCCGCCGCCAGATTGCCACCGGCGGAATCACCCCCAACACTGACCGGCCCGGGACGGGCGCCAATTTCAGCGCTGTTGCTGGCGGCCCAGCAGGTCACCGCATAACAGTCATCAAGCGCCGCCGGGAAGCGGTGTTCAGGCGCCAGACGATAATCCACTGCAACCACAATGCACTCAGCTCCGCGGCAGATTTCACGGCAGTCGGCATCATGGGTCTCAAGATCTCCAATTACCCAGCCGCCACCGTGAAAGTGCACATGCAGCGCGCTCGGGTTGCCGCTGGGGCGAT
The DNA here is from genome assembly GCA_023255165.1 of Porticoccaceae bacterium. Classification (GTDB taxonomy): domain Bacteria; phylum Pseudomonadota; class Gammaproteobacteria; order Pseudomonadales; family Porticoccaceae; genus HTCC2207. The sequence goes on from JALRJD010000168.1 coordinate 4,702, forward strand.
AGATCCGCACCGGAATATCACCACCGGGGCCCGGCACAAGGCGGTCTTCAACGCTGTGCACCTTAATCTCGGGCAGGTCGGGTTTCATTGCCCGGTACATGGCGCGCGCTTCATCCGCTGCCATCTCGTGAATGGCCGGTCCGCCCTCGGCGGCCATCTGAGCCAGGATTGCGGCGGTTGTTGATTCCAATGGCATGGTTGTTCCCCTTTCTTTTAAAAACTGGCTTTATAAAAAAACCCCTTGCCTCGAGTGCAAAGGGTTTTCGCTAATGATGTTAACCAAAAGGCCGATTTTGCATCACAACTTAACCAGACACTTACCCGAGCTTTTACCATCGAGCATATCCACAAAGGCCTGCCCTGCCGACTCAATACCTTCTGACATATTGATCGGGCTGACCAGGGTGCCAGCTTTGAGCATGGCGCTGATATAGGCAATCGCTTCCGGATAGCGGTCAACATGATCAGAGAACATAAACCCTTCCGCTCTGGCGCGCTTGGTTATCAACTCCCACATATTGGCGACCGCTTCATGACCATTCACACGATCGTACTGCGACACCGCACCACAGAGAACAATACGCGAGTTTTCCGCAAGATGACCAAGCATGGTGCCGAGCATGGCGCCGCCAACATTATCAAAAACAATATCGACCCCTTCAGGGGCGATCGCTGTCAACTGGTCGTCGAGAGATTCACCGGATTTATAATCGATCACATGATCATAACCCAGGGTATCACGCAGCCAGGCGCATTTGGCTGGTCCGCCGGCAATGCCCACGGTGGTGCAACCCTCGGCTTTGGCCATCTGCCCGGCCAGTGAGCCAATGCCACCGGCGGCGGCATTGATCAAAAACAGATCACCACTTTTTGGCTGGCCGATATTCATCAAACCAAAATAGGCGGTCATGCCGGAAGGGCCGAGACTGGCGAGGTACTCATAGGGTTCGATACCGGCCTCCGGCTCCAGAATCGCCATAAAGTCGGTGCCGTCGTCAATGCTGTACTCTTCCCAGGCGGTTCTGCCCATCACTGTACTGCCCACCGGGTAGCCCGCGTGGCGCGACTCAATAATGGTGCCCATAATAATGCTCTGTACCGGCTCGCCGAGGGGCATGGAGGAGAGATAATTGTCGCCTGAGCCCTCGTTCATCCACTGGCGAAATCCGGCGTCCATCGACAGGTAGCTGTTCTTGATTAAAAACTGGCCCTCTTCGAGGCTGCCCAGCGGCTGCGTATCCACTGCAAAATCGTCTGCCACCATACGCTCGGCAGGTCTGCGAGCAAGTAATACGCGAGTGTTCATCTGTGTCATAAGTCAGTAACCCATCTTTATTTTTATTTGGCGCAGCCAGCGGCTACTATCAACCCTGGCGCGGAGATATTTATCCTAGCGCAGGATATCCTACCGCAGTTAATTCATCGGGTAAATAACAAACATGTTTGCTGGTTTTTATTGACGATCGAAAAGCCGCAAAGTACTATTGAGCAAGCGTTGTGGGCGGTGTCGCACCGCACCAACCGGCGCACCAACCGACATCAGATCGGACCAGAAAAATAACCACAATAATGAGGGCCCGCAATGTCAAATCCCGCGCAACAATTTGCTGATCACCTGGAAATTCAAAAGGTTATCAATCTCTACGCCTCTTCACTGGACAAAAAACAGTGGTCCGCCCTGGAGAATGTCTTTACCGAAGATGCAGTGGCCGACTTTGTCGGTTTTGGCACCTGTGAGGGCCGTCAGGCAATCGCGGATTTTGTCAGCAGCGTGCTGAACAAATGCGCCGTCACTCAACACCTGCTCGGCAATATTGATATCGACGTCGATGGCGATCAGGCACAGGCCACCTGCTATCTGGAAGCACTGCATGTCGGTCTCGGCAAATACGCCAGCGAGACCTTGACCGTATGGGGCGAATATTCAGACAAACTGGTGCGCACCGCAGATGGCTGGCGCATTGTTCACCGTACCTTAAACGGTATGCATGCCGCGGGTGATATCGGTCTTAATGACTAAGCCCACAAACAATAACAACAGATAACGAGAATTATAAAAATGGTAAAACTTCACTCTCACCACGACCTCAGCGCGGATATCGACACCATATGGGATCTGCTGATGGACTTTGGTCACATCGAACGCTGGTGGCCAAAAAATGCCGCAGTGGATATCGACCGCGTTGAGTTGGAAGGCTCTGGCATCGGCATGACCAGACATATTTACAATGTTGGCTTTGATGCCGCCGTCAGCGAGCGCCTCGACTTTCTCGACAGCGACAACTACACCTTGAAACTCTCCATTGTTGGCGAGCGCCCTGTAGGCCTGCTGCATTATCAAGCCACCGGTGTGCTGACGCCCCTCGATGGCGGCGGTTGCCGACTGACCTACGATTCAGAGTTTATTGCTGAAGAGGGCCGCGAAGAGGAAGCCAAAGGCTTTTTGCTCGGTGCCTACCAATTGATGTATGCAGGTCTGGATGGCGCCGCCGGTTAACACCGCAGCCATGCAGCCAGATAAAACCAACAACTAATTATCAAAACAGGATTTCACCATGTTAACCATCTCCGCACGAATTGAACTGGCTCCTGAAGATATCGAAGCCTATATCGCTGGCGCACAAAAAATTGTCCAGCCCACCCGCGAGGAGCCCGGCTGTCAGCTCTATGCCTTTGCCGTGGATATCGCCCAGCCCAACGTTGTCTGGATCTCCGAGCAGTGGGAAAACGAAGAAGCACTGTTCACCCACCTGGGCTTGCCGCATATCACCGAGTTCCTCGAACTCTGCGCCAACGTCAACATCATCGATATGAATGTTATTCGCTACGATGTGTCCGCCGCGGGCCCACTGGTACTTCCCCAAGACTGATCTTTTAACCTGGCGAGGAATAGAACCCATGTCCATTGCAGAAAACTACAACCGCATCATTGCCCGGCTCATCGATGATGTCGACAACAACACCACCCATATGGCCAACGGCACCATGCAGGTCCCCTCGGAGGCCTATATCGACCCCGATATGTGGCAGCAGGAAATGGATGTTATCTTCAAGAAGGTACCGGTTTTCGTTGCCATGACCCAGGAGATACCCAATGCAGGCGATTACAAAACACTGCAATTTCTCGACAAGCCACTGCTGATTACTCGCCTTGCAGATGGCACCGCGCGAGTTATGCTCAACGTCTGCTCGCACCGCGCCATGACCTTGACCAAAGAGCCCTGCGGCAACAAATCGCGCTTCACCTGCCCCTATCACGGCTGGATGTACAGCAATGATGGCGTTCTGAGAGGCGTTGCCGACCATGAAAAGTTTGGTGATTTCGACAAGCATGCCAATGGTCTCAAGCAACTGCCGGTCTACGAAAAAGGCGGCCTGATCTTTACCGTGCTCGAAGCCGACGGCGAGGTCGATTTCGAAGACTACCTGGGTGGCATGATGGACGATATCAGCCGTCTGGGTATGGAAAACTGGCACTACTGTGGCAGCCGCCAAATCCATGGTGCCAACTGGAAAATTGCCTATGACGGCTTCCTCGAAGGATACCATTTCGCCGCCGCCCACCCGGATACCATTGCCACTCGCACCTATTCAAATGTAATGGAGTATGGCAACTACGGCCCACACACTTTGATCTGCTTCCCGCATCTGGCGATCAAGGAAAATCTCGCCGGCGTGGCACCTGAAGATTATGAAAAGCACGAGAACAATGGCTATGACTGGATCCGTACCCTGTTCCCCAATATCTCCATTTTTGTCGCGCCGGAAATTACCATGGTCAGCCAGATTCTTCCCGGCCCTGGCCCCAACCAGAACACCACTTATCTGAACTTTATCCACCCGAGCAAGCCCGCCGGTGAAGATGCCGAGCTGCAGGAGATGATGAATTTCCTCTGCGATGTAGTCGACACCGAGGACTACCACGTCGGCCTGGAAATTCAGAAAGGGTTGGAAGCCAACGCCCACAGCCATGTCACCTTTGGTCGCAACGAAGCGGCAAACCAACTGTTCCACAAATGGATCGAGTGGTACCTGGCCAAAGATCCGAGCGCACCCAAGCCAGAACTCGAGCGCTGTGACTAAACCACGATAAAAACCGGATAAATAAGGTAACCCAATGAGTATTCACGACAATCGCGGCGGCAGAATCAACTGCTTACTGGTAGCTGGCGGCGCATGGCACGATATCGGTTTCGCGCGCCTGGAATTATTAAAGCTGCTCGCCGAAGACCCACGCATACAGGTCAGGGTTCACGAAGACTATGAGAACCTGCAAGCGATCGACGAGGCGGACTTTATTGTCAGCTATACCTGTAATGTGGTGCCCTCTCTGGCCGCTCAGGAAGCCCTTAAAGCCTGGGTTGAAAGAGGCGGCCGCTGGTATGCACTGCACGGCACCAATTCGATTATTCGACTGATGTCCAGCGGTCTCTACGGCACCCCGGACTGGGCGCCGCTGTTTGTCGAGACCCTTGGATCGATGTTCCGCTCACACCCGCCTATCGCGCCGTATAAAGTCTCGGTAGCGGATCCCAGCCATCCGCTGGTGGAGGGCATCGAGCCGTTTGACGCCGACGACGAACTCTATCTGATGAAAACCTATGGCGATATGCACGTAATTCTGGATACGGAATTTGGTGGCAAGGCCGAAGGCTTTGAAGAGGATGAGTGGGAACATGCCCGTCACCCGGTGTTTTATACCCACCAGGTGGGCGAAGGCGAGGTGCTCTATCTGACACTGGGCCACTGCCGTCATCACTACGATATGCAGCCATTGCTTGATTACTGGCCAACTGTGGAGCGCGGTTCCTGGGATCTGCCGGTGTTTTACACCTTGCTGCGCCGCGGTATTCAGTGGGCGATTGAGCCCATCGACAAGATCACAGCCGATGCTTTGAACAGGGCCCGCGCCGCATCCGAGCAAGGCTGAATTTCACCGTCAGTTGTAACAACAAAAAAACCCCGGCTAATCGACGATCAACCGGGGTTTTTTATGCTTCAGATTTTACCGCTTTTACCCTTCTACCACTTTAGATTGAGCTGATTAACCACACCGACAATACCGGAGCTAAAAGTGATCGGCTTGCTCTCATCGACCGCAAAGTCGGGAATACGCTTAAACCATTCCTCCAGCGCAATACGCACTTCAATTCTGGCCAGGTTTTTACCCGGGCAGATATGTGCACCGCGACCAAAAGTCAGGCTGTTGCGCCTTTGACCGTCAAAATGCACCTCGGCGGCATTGGCGTTAAAGCTGTTATCCAGTCCAGCCAGCGGCGTCGGCGCAGCGATCATATCGCCAGCCTTTAGTTGCACGCCGTGAAATTCCATATCCTCGGTCACTTCGCGGGCCACAGTAACCAGCGGGAAGCGCGCAAAAATTTCCTCCACCGCATCGGCTGCAGTGATTTCACCGCGGGATAATTTAAGCCGGTGCACCTCGCTGCGGGCCAAAAACAAAAACACAAAACCGAGAAAATTCACCACCGTATCGACGCCGGCAATAAATACCTGAATCGATAATTTAATCGCCTCATCGCGGGTCAGGCGGCGGCCATCGGTTTCAGTGTTGACCATGCGACTGAGCATATCCTTGCCATCCGCACCCATGCGTTGATCCACGTAGGGCGCGATATAGTCTTTCAGATTTTGCAGTGCATCGGCAAAACTGATGGTGCCATCGGGGCGAATCAACTGATCGGCCCAATACTTGGTTTGTGGAATATCCTCTTCCGGCAAATTCATCATCGACAGAAAAATCCGGATCGGCAGAATATCGGCAAACTGTTGGGTGAAATTACACTGCCCGCTGTCGGCAAAAGCATCGATTAACGACACCACAATAGCGCGAATATCCGCTTCCATGGCATTGACCGACGCCGGTGCCATCGTGTGGTTGAGGGTCTTGCGGTAAAAATGGTGTTGCGGGGGATCGATGGTCGTCGGCAACAGACCGTGATCAGCGCTGTGCGACTTGGGCAGAATAATACTGCGACTGGAAAACTTGCTGTAGTCGGTGAGGATTTCCTCAATGATCGAGGTTCGTGTCGGCAGCCAGTGACCTTCATTGGCCTGGGTCCACACCAGCGGGCAGTCGTCCCCTTCCTGCAACAGTGTCGCCCAGGCCTGATGAAAGTCTTCATCGATTCCAGGCGGCGCATAGATATTGAAATCTCTGACCAGCTCCGCGGGAACATGGTCGGGCAACAGGTCATAACTCATAGCGTGTAACCGATAGTTTATCCCGCATTATTATTGTTATCAGGGCAAGTACAGCTCAATCGCTATCCCAGGCGAATTGAATGAGCCGCATCCACGGTAACCACCGAACCACTCATATAACTGGAGGCACCACTGGCCAGCAACAGCATAACGCCGTCCAGCTCATGCAGTTCTCCGGCGCGCTTTAACGGCAGATTGGCAAGATCTTTCTGACCCGCTTCCGTCGCGTAGTAGTCGCTAACCATATCGGTCATCATATAACCTGGCGCCAGTGCATTAACCCGAATATTGTGCTCGGCCAGCTCATGAGCCATCACCGCGGTCAGCTGATTGACCGCCGCCTTGGAGGCGCTGTAGTGAGTAAGCCCCTTAAACGACGCCACAGCGCAGATTGACGAGATATTGATAATGCTGCCCGGCTTGCCGGCTGCCACCAGGCGCTGCGCGGCTTCCTGACCCAGGTTGTAAACACCCTTTAGATTGACATCCAGCACGTTATCCCAAACTGCTTCTTCCATTTGCAAAAAAGGTTGGCCGCCAGTGGCACCCGCGTTGCAGACAATAATATCCGGCGTGCCAAACTGCTGTTCGGCGGTATCAAAGCCGGCCTTGACCGAGGCGCGATCTGTCACATCCATGGTCACCGCCATGGCCTTGCCGCCTTT